>NZ_AFPR01000491.1:0-19350 GCF_000219295.1 Acidiphilium sp. PM | reverse complement strand
TGGCGATGCGCTGGAGGCGCAGTGTTTCGGGTTTCTCGCGGTGCGCGCGCTACGCGGGCTGCCGCTCTCGTTGCCGGAGACGACCGGCGTGCCCGCGCCGCTCGCGGGCGGGCGGATCGTCCGGCCCGGCCCGGCTGCGGAATAGGAAGCGGGCGGCTCAGCCGTCGGAGCGGGCGGTCTTCCGGGCGGCGGGTTTTGCCTTGGCGGCCGCCGCCTTCGGCTTCGCGGCGGCGGCTTTCGGCTTGGCTGCAGCTTTCGCCTTCGCGGGTCTGGTGGCTTTCGGCGCCGCCGCGTCCTTCGGCTTTGCTGCGGGTTTTGCGCCCTTGCGGCCGCGCGGCGCCAGCGTCTTGCCCTTCTCGGCGAGCAGGGCGACCGCCTCGTCAAGCGTCACCGCGCCGAGTTCGCTGCCGCGCGGCAGGGTCGCGACCGTCTTGCCATGCTGGACATAGGGGCCGAACCGGCCCTTGCGCGCGGTCACGCTCTCGCCGTCCTTCGGGTGCGGGCCGAGATCGCGGATGCCTTCCTGCTTCTTCGCCAGCACCATCACCGCGCGGTTGAGGCCGACGGCGAGCACGTCGTCATCCTTGTCGAGCGAGGCGAAGATGGGGCCCATCTTCACATAGGGGCCGAACCGGCCGATGCCGGCCTGGATTTCCTGTTTCGTTTCCGGATGCACGCCGATCACGCGCGGCAGCGAGAGCAGGCCGATCGCCTGCTCCAGCGTGATCGTCTCGCCGCTCATGCCGCGTGGCAGGGCGGCGCGGCGGGGCTTCGCCTTCTTGTCCTCCGGGTCCGGCTCGCCGAGCTGGACATAGAGGCCATAGGGGCCGCGCCGCAGCGTGACGGGGATGCCCTCGGCGTTCTCGCCGAGCAGCTTCATGCCGTCGCGCAGCTGGTCGCCCTCGTCCTCGCCGCCCTCGACGGCGAGGCGGCGGGTATACTGGCATTCGGGATAGTTCGAGCAGCCGATGAAGGCGCCGAAGCGGCCGAGCCGCAGGCCGAGCCGGCCGGTGCCGCAGGCCTGGCAGACGCGTGGATCGGACCCGTCCTCGCGGGCGGGGAAGAAATGCGGGCCGAGCTCCTCGTCCAGCGCATCGATCACGTCGGAGATCTTGAGATCCTTGATCTGCTCGACGGCGCCGGAGAAATCGGCCCAGAAATCCCGCATCACCGACCGCCAGTCGAGCCGTCCGTCGGAGACCTCGTCGAGCTTCTCCTCGAGATCGGCGGTGAAGCCGGTCTCGACATAGCGGCCGAAGAAGCTGACCAGGAAGGCGGTGACCAGCCGGCCGCGATCCTCGGGGATGAAGCGGCGGTTTTCCATCCGCACATAGTTGCGCTCGCGCAGCACGGTGAGAATCGAGGCGTAGGTCGAGGGGCGGCCGATGCCGAGCTCTTCCATGCGCTTGACCAGGGTGGCCTCGGAATAGCGCGGCGGCGGCTGGGTGAAATGCTGCTCGGCGGTGACCGGCCCGCTGGCGAGCGGGTCGGATTTCGCCATCGGCGGCAGCAGCCTCGCGGTTTCGTCCTCCGGGTCCTCGTCCATCCCCTCGCGGTAGAGCTTGAGGAAGCCGTCGAAGGCGAGGATCGAGCCGGTGGCGCGCAGGGTGGTGCCGGCGGCATCGGCAAGCTCGACCGTGGTCTGGTCAAGCTCGGCCGACTGCATCTGCGAGGCGAGGGCGCGCTTGTAGATCAGCTCGTAGAGCCGCGCCTGCTCGGGCGAGAGGTGGCGGGCGGCGCGCTCGGGGGTGAGGGTGAAATCGGTCGGGCGGATCGCCTCGTGGGCCTCCTGCGCGTTCTTCGCCTTCGACTGGTATTCGCGCGGGGCGGCGGGCAGGTAGTTCGCGCCGAACGCGTCCTTCACCTGCTGGCGGGCGGCGGTGATCGCCTCGCGCGCCATCTGCACGCCGTCGGTTCGCATATATGTGATCAGGCCCACCGTCTCGCCGCCGATCTCCACACCCTCGTAGAGCTGCTGGGCGGTGCGCATGATGGCCTGCGCCGTCATGTGCAGCTTGCGCGAGGCGTCCTGCTGCAGGGTCGAGGTGGTGAAGGGCGGCGGCGGGTTGCGGCGGACGCGCTTCTTCTCGATCGAGACGACGCTGAAGGCGCCACGCTCGACCGCCGCCTTCGCCGCATCGGCCGCCGCCTTGTCCGCGAGGTCGAACTGGTCGAGCTTGCGGCCGTCGAGATGGGTGAGGCGGGCGCGGAACGGCGCGCCGGCGGGGGTGCGGAACTCGGCCTCGATCGTCCAGTATTCGCGCGGGCGGAACAGCTCGATTTCGGCCTCGCGCTCGCAGATCAGCCGCAGCGCGACCGACTGCACGCGTCCGGCGCTCTTGCTGCCGGGCAGCTTGCGCCAGAGCACCGGCGAGAGGGTGAAGCCGACCAGATAGTCGAGCGCGCGGCGGGCGAGATAGGCCTCGATCAGCGGGGTGTCGAGGTCGCGCGGGGCGCGGAGGGCGGCCTGCACCGCCGATTTGGTGATCTCGTTGAAGGTGATGCGGCGGACCTGCTTGCCCTTGAGCACGTTGCGCGCCTCGAGCATGGCGCGGACATGCCAGGAGATCGCCTCGCCCTCGCGGTCGGGGTCGGTGGCGAGGTAGAGCGTGTCCGCCCCTTTCAGCGCCTTGGCGATGGCCGCGACCTGGCGGTCGCCGCGGGCGTCCTCCTCCCAGGACATCGCGAAATCCTCGTCCGGGCGGACCGAGCCGTCCTTCGGCGGCAGGTCGCGGACATGGCCGAAGGAGGCGAGAACGGTGAATCCGTCGCCGAGATACTTGTTGATCGTCTTGGCCTTGGCGGGGGATTCAACGACGACGATGGCATTCATGTAAGCGCGGTATCCCGTTCAGCACTCGGAGAGCAGACAGACCCGGTTGCCCGGCAGGGTTTCGATCCGGCCGGCAAGTTCGAGCTCGGTCAGCACGGCGGTCAAGGCCGATGTGGAGAACTGGCAGTGCCTTGCCAGTTCGTCAACACTGACCGGGCTGGCGGAAAGCAGCCGGGGGATTTCGCTTCGGGCGCGGTCGAGTTCGTCGCCGGTCTCCGGCGCCGCGTCGGGCGGCTCGCCGAGGCCGGGTGGCGGGGCGGCGATTCGCGCGTCGGGGAACAGCGCGCCGGGCCGGTCGGGCAGGTTGGCGAGGATGTCGGCGGCGGATTCGGCGAGCCAGGCGCCCTGGCGGATCAGGTCATTGCCGCCGCGGGCGCGTGGGTCGAGCGGCGAGCCGGGCACGGCAAAGAGCTCGCGGCCATAGTCCAGCGCGTAGCGGGCGGTCAGCAGGCTGCCGGAGCGCAGCGCCGCCTCGATGACGACGACGCCGAGGGCAAGCCCGGCGATGATGCGGTTGCGCTTGGGGAAATGCCGGGCGAGCGGGGCGGTGCCGGGCGGCGCCTCGGCCACCACCGCGCCGGCCTCGGCGATGCGGGCCTGCAGGTCGCGGTGCTCGGGCGGATAGACCACGTCGAGCCCGCCGGGGATGGCGGCGATGGTGGTACCCTCGCGCAGCGCCGCCTCGTGCGCCGCCGCGTCGATCCCGCGGGCGAGGCCGGAGGCCACCGGATGGCCGGCGGCGGCGAGCTCGCCGGCGATGTCCGCGGCGATCCGCCGTCCGTTGGCGGAGGCGTTGCGCGCGCCGACCACGGCGACCACCGGCCGATGGAGCAGGGCGACATCGCCCTTCACCACGATGACCGGCGGCGCGTCCGGCAGCAGGGCGAGCAGCGGCGGATAGTCGGCATCGCCGAGGAAGATCAGGCGGGCGCCGAGCGCCTCGTGCCGGTCGAGCTCGCGACGGATTTCGGCCGGCGGGGGAATCCGCAGGTTGCCCCGCCGTCCGACCTGGCGGGCGAGGGCGGGCAGCGCGTCCAGAGCCTCCCCGGGGCTGGCGAAGCGCTCGCGCAGGCGGCGGAAGGTCCGGGGCCCCACTCCCTCCGTGCGGATCAGGCGCAGAAGGGTGGCCTTGTCGCTCACGCCGAGAGCCTGATCCTCGGCTCGGTGCCGGCGCGCAGCCGCGCGATGTTGGCCCGGTGCTTGAAGACGACGAGGGCGGCGATGGCGAGGGCGACGAGCGCCGCATGGCCGCGCCCGGCGAGCAGGGCGAGCAGCGGGGCGGCGGCAAAGGCGGTCAGCGCGGCGAGGGAGGAAATCTTCCGCCAGAACGCCATGGCAAGCCAGATCAGGCAGCAGGCGGCGCCGACCGGAAAGGCGAGGGCGAGCAGCACGCCGAGGCCGGTCGCCACCCCCTTGCCGCCGCGAAAGCCGAGCCAGACCGGGTAGAGATGGCCGATCACCGCGAACAGCGCGGCGAGATCGGCGGCGGCGCTGCCGGCATGGCGGGCGAGCAGCACGGCGACGGCGCCCTTGCCGCCATCGAGCAGCAGGGTCAGCGCGGCGAGGCTCTTGCGCCCGGTGCGCAGCACGTTGGTCGCACCGATATTGCCCGAGCCGATCCGCCGCACATCGCCGAGCCCGGCCGCACGGGTGAGCAGCAGGCCGAACGGGATGGAGCCGAGCAGGTAGCCGAGCAGGGCGTAGGGCGCGATCATCCGTGCACCCGCCGCCCGGCCTTCCACGTGCCGGTGACCACACCCTCGACCGGCCGTCCGTCGAAGGGCGTGTTCTGCGCCTTGCCGGGCAGGGCGCCGGCCTCGATCCGCCAGGGGCGCTCGGGGGCGAAGAGGCAGAGATCGGCCGGCGCACCACGGGCGATGCGCCCGGCATCCAGCCCGAACAGCCGGGCCGGACGGTCGGTCAGCAGGGAGAGGGCGGCGATCAGCCCGAGCCCGCCGGACTGCACCTGCGCCAGCGTGATCGCGAGCAGCGTGGCGAGGCCGGCGCCGCCGGGCGCGGCCTCGGCGAAGGGCAGGCGCTTGTCGTCGGCGTCGCGCGGCTGGTGGTCGGAGACCACGGCGTCGATCGTGCCATCGGCGAGGGCGGCGCAGACGGCGAGACGGTCGGCCTCGCTGCGCAGCGGCGGCGAGAGCTTCGCATAGGTGCGGAAATCGCCGATCGCGTTCTCGTTGAGGTCGAAATAGGGCGGCGCGGTGTCGCAGGTGATCGCGAGGCCCCGGCGTTTCGCGCCACGGATCAGGTCGAGCGCCTCGCCGGTCGAGACATGGGCGAAATGCACCGCGCCGCCGGTGAGTTCGGCGAGACGGATGTCGCGGGCGACCATCATCGCCTCGGCGCAGGCCGGGATTCCGGGCAGGCCCATCAGCGTCGCCCGCGCCCCGGCGGTCGCCGCACCGCCGGCGGCGAGGCTCGGCTCCTCGGGATGCTGGACGATCATGGCGCCGAAGCCGCGCGCATAGGACAGGGCGCGGCGCATCAGCCCGGCCGGGCCGATCGCCCGCGCGCCATCGGAGAAGGCGACCGCGCCGGCCGCGCGCAGCAGGCCGTATTCGGCGATCATCTCGCCCTTGCAGCCGCGCGTCGCCGCGCCGTAGGGGGCGATGGTGAGCCGCCCGGTCGCAGCCCCGGCGCCGGCCAGGGCGCGGACCAGCGCCGGGTCGTCGGTCGCGGGGATATTGTCCGGCAGCACGGCGATGGTGGTGATGCCGGCGGCATTGGCCGCCTCGGCGGCGGTGGCGATGGTCTCGCGGTATTCGTAGCCGGGCTCGCCGAGCGAGGCGCGGGCATCGACCAGGCCGGGGCAGAGGATCTGCTCGGCGGCATCGATCATCACCGCGCCGTCCGGCCGGCCGAGACCGGCGCCGAAATCGGCGATGACGCCGTCGCGGACCAGCAGGTCGCCCACCGCGTCGTGGCCGGTGGCGGGATCGACGATCCGCGCGCCGCGGATCAGCGTGTCGGGGGGCGTGTCATGCATGGGCGAGCGCCGTCCGGGCCAGCACGTCGAGCACCGCCATGCGGATGGCGACGCCCATCTCCACCTGCTCGCGGATCACCGAGCGGGTGGCGTCGTCGGCGACCTGGCTGTCGATCTCGACGCCGCGATTCATCGGGCCGGGATGCATCACCAGCGCGTCCGGCTTCGCCATCGCGAGCTTGGCGGCGTCGAGCCCGTAGAAGGTGAAGAACTCACGGGCGCTGGGGATCAGCCCGGCGCTCATCCGCTCGGTCTGCAACCGCAGCGCCATCACGATATCGGCGTCGCGCAGGCCTTCGCGCATGTCGTGGAAGACGGTGGCGCCGAACTGGTCGATGCCGGAGGGGATCAGCGTCGGCGGGCCGACCACGCGCACCCGGCTGCCCATCGCGGTGAGCAGCAGCAGGTTCGAGCGGGCGACGCGGGAATGCGCGATGTCGCCGCAGATGGCGATGGTGAGGCCGGCGAGCGTGCCCTTGTTGCGGCGGATCGTCAGCGCGTCGAGCAGCGCCTGGGTCGGGTGTTCGTGCATGCCGTCGCCGGCGTTGATCACCGCCGCATCCACCTTCTGGGCGAGCAGGGCGGGCGCGCCGGAGGCCTTGTGGCGGACCACCAGCAGGTCGCAGTTCATCGCGTTCAGCGTCGCCGCGGTGTCGAGCAGGGTCTCGCCCTTGGAGACCGAGGAGGTCGAGACCGACATGTTGATCACATCGGCGCCGAGCCGCTTGCCGGCGAGCTCGAAGCTCGTGCGGGTGCGGGTGGAATCCTCGAAGAACAGGTTGATCAGGGTCCGGCCGCGCAGCACGTCCCGCCGCGTCTTGCCCGACCGGTTGAGCAGCACGTAGCTCTCGGCGAGGTCGAGCAGGGCGGAAATGTCGCGCGGGTGGAGACCTTCGATTCCCAGGAGATGGCGCGTCGGCAACCGCATGACGGTCTCCTTACAGCCCCGCCGCGCCGGCGGGAAGAGCGCTTCCTACTGGCTGGCCCAGACGATGCGGTGAAGGGCGCCGATCTCCTCGGTCATGAAGCCGCGGGGCGGGTAGGCGGGATTGAAGCAGCCGAGATCGACCCGGGAGACGGTGCGGCGCAGCAACTGCCGGGCCATCAGCTCGCCGCCGGCGGTACGGATGACGACACGGTCGCCGGTGCGCACGGGGGACGCGGGCGAGACCACGATGATGTCGCCATCGCGATAGACGGGGTCCATCGAATCGCCCTGGATGGTGAGCGCGAAGGCGTGCGGATCGCCGGCGATCCCGGCATCGCCGACGGGCAGGGCGACGCGGTCCCAGCCGCCGCCGGTCGGGTTGCCGCCCTCGTCGAAGAACCCGTCCTGGCCGGCCTGCGCGAGGCTGGCCAGCGGCACGGTGCGCATCGCCGGCCGGCGCGGGCGGCTGGTGCCGGCCGGCGTCGTGCTTCTGCCGCCGACCAGGGCGGCGAAGGCCTCGATGCCGATGCTGCTGGCCGAGAGAATCTTGGCGATGCTCTCGGTCGAGGGCCAGCGCAGCCGGCCATCCGGCGTGCGGCGCTTCGAGGGATTGAAGCTGGTGGGGTCGAGCCCGGCGCTGCGGGCAAGGGCGGAAGCCGACAACCCCCGTTGCGCCGCCAGCGCGTCAATCGCCCGCCAGATATCTTCGTGCTGCATCGTCTTGTTCTTAACGGATTTATGGGTCTTTGAAAGAAAAAATTAAGGAAAACCATGAGTTAACGCTTGCGGCGGATACAACCTCTGGTTAGTATGTTCTTGTTTCGTTCTCATGGAGCTGCCGCGATGATCTTCGCCCCGTCAGAACCGCTGAGTCCAGATGCGAAACAGAATTGGAGAATGACCGGCGAACAGGAAAAAAATTCCGGAACCGCCGGAAAGATCCGAGCCCGCTTTCAGAAGGAGACATGAAATGACTTTGACCCTGCGCAACCTTTCCGTCCTCGCCTACGCCAACGGCTTCACCCTCTGGCACTATCGCGCAGGCAACGAGGCGCTTTCCGTCCTTGAGGATGACGGGTTCTTCGGCCCGGCCGCCGACCTGATCGCGCCGGGGGACATCGTGATGGCCTCCGGTTCCCAGGGCGCGCGGATGGGTGCGATCGCCCGCCGTGGCGACCACCTTGTGCTGGCGCCGATATAGGCCGCGGCCCAAAGGGCCTGCCCGCGCCGCCCGAACGATGGACAATTGCCTCGGCGGCGCGGCGGGCCTATCCCTGTTGCATGACCGTGAACATTGCCATCTGCCAGACCGAGGGCCGTTTCGCCGATCTCGAAGCGGGGCACACCCTGCTCGACGAGGAGGCGCGGGCCGCCGCCGCCGCCGGCGCGGATCTTCTGGTGCTCCCGGAACTGTTCCTGACCGGATACAATCTCGGCGCGGCGCGTGCGCGGGAGCTGGCGCTGGATCCGGAAGGGGAGCAAATCGGCCGGGCGAGGGCACTCGCGGCCGAGATCGGCATCGCGCTGTGCTTCGGCTTCCCCGAGCGTGTGGGCGACGGGGTCGCGAACAGCGCGATCCTGATCGACGAGGCCGGCGGCGCGCGGCTGATCTATCGAAAGGTGCACCTGTTCGGGGATCTCGACCGCGGGATGTTCGCGCTACGGGGGGATGGATTTCCGGTTGTCGCCTGGCGGGGGCTGAGCCTGGGCCTCGCGATCTGCTATGACATCGAATTCCCCGAGACGGCGCGGATGATGGCGCTGGCGGGAGCCGACCTGATCCTGGTGCCCACGGCGCTGATGCCGCCCTATTACGTTGTGGCGGATTCGCTGATCCCCGCCCGGGCCTATGAAAACCAGGTCTACATCGCCTATGCCAATCATTGCGGCGGCGAGCCGGGGATCGACTATATCGGCCATTCCTCGATCTGCGGGCCGGACGGCGCGGTGCTGGCCAAAGCGGGCGCCGGCCCGACGCGACTGATGGCGCGGATCGATCCCGGACACCTCGCCGAAGTGCGCCGCCGCGATCCGTTGCTGGCCGACCGGCGGCCGGCGCTCTACGGGACGATCGCGGGCTGAGGCGGGCCGTTCAGAGCCGGCGGAGCATGACGATCCGGTTGGAATTGGTTCCCCGCGTGCCGTTGCTGACGCCCCAGCAATTCGAGGTCTTGGTGAAGGTCTGAAGGTTGACCAGCACGCCAAGCCGTTGAAAGGGCAGGCCATCCGCCGCTTGCCAGACGCGCTTTTCGAGCAGTACCCGGCCGCGCCGCACCTCGCCCACCTCGAAGGCGACATGGCCGCCCGGCCGCACGAGCCGGGCCAGTTCGGCGAGCACGCGGCGCACCATTTCCGTCCAGGCGGCTTCGCTCCGGTGCAGGTCGATTGCGACCGCGCCGGGATCGATCCCGGCGAACCAGCAGCGCAGCCAGTTGTCGGCCGCATAGTCCACGACATCGAGAAACGGCGGCGAGGTGACGACCAGGGCGACCGAGCGCGCGGCCAGGCCCGGAACATGCCAGGCCGGGCCGGTGTGCAGGCCAGGCGCGCCACAGGCGGGAACGGTGCCGTCGCGCAGCAGGGATTTCGATTTCCGGAGGATGAGGGCGGCGATGTCACGCTCGGGTGGGGCAAGGCCGAGCCTTTCGTTGATCCGACGCTGCGCCGTGACGGACACGGCCTGGTTGGGCGGCATCGAGCGGCCGGAGAAGAAGCCGGGGGAGTGGCCGGTGAGCCGGTTGATCGCGACCATGCGAATCCAGTCGGCGACCGGATCGGGCCGCGCGGCGCCCAGCGGGGCGCGTTCGGCGAGCCAGTCCCGCAGCGCCTCGAGGCGGGCGAGGGTCATGGGATGGTAGAAGGCCAGCAGGTCGTCGCGACGGATTTTCCCGAGCGCCCAGTCCACGCTGCGCAGCGAATCGGCGATATCATGCAGATCGATCGGCCGCAGCCGGGGGCGGCACATCAGCGCGGCAAGCGGATTGATGTCGTTGCCGGCGGCCCGGCGCTGCATCAGCGCCGCCTGGACCAACGTTGTGCCACGGCCCATGAAGGGGTCGAATACGAGATCGCCCGGGGCGGTGAGGCGGGAAATGAAGAAGGCCGGAAGCTGTGGCTTGAAGCAGGCCCGGTAGGAAATCTCGTGGATCGCGTGGGCTTGGCGCTGGCCGGACGTCCAGAACGCGTTGATGAAATAATCGATCCCGTCCGCGCGTTCGTGGCGTGTTATGCCGTCGAAATCACGGAAGTCGAGAATTCCGTCGATGAGCGTCCGGTCGGGAAAAGGCTTCGGCAATGTCATGTTCAAGATGTCCATGAAGCCCACGGATCACTTCAGACGTGGTGAAAATCTGCGTCTTCCGGATTTCAGGTGTTCATGATCTGGCATTTGGCGAGGGCTTCTGTCCGTGGTCGCTTTTCGTGCCGCATGCAATACTGAAGCAATAGTCTTCAGCCTCCGAAGCCCGCCGGCTGGCCACCGAAGGGCACTTGACCGGAAGCCTGAACCCGGCAAAACACGGCTATTCAGACAGAACGCCGGGTTAGCACAGCGGTAGTGCAGCGGTTTTGTAAACCGAAGGTCGGGGGTTCAAATCCCTCACCCGGCACCAGCCTTTCGGACAGCGTGGGCGTCTCGACAAGGTAGGCCGCGCGTGAATCGGCGCTACGCTCATGGCCGTGGCCGGCGCTCGGTTTCGCTCCTTCGGCGAACGGTCATGATGCATGAGACAACATCGAATTGGCCTTGAGATCGGACCATCCGATGGGGCGGTCGATAGAAACCCGGTGAGGACATGCCTCACCGGGAGATTTTTTCATGTCAGGGGGCGAGTGTTCCGGTTCGGCCCGTCTGTCTGTCCGAATGTCCCGAACACGATTTCATCATGACCATGCCTCGTCCCAGGAGCCGGCCGTCGAGGCCTTGCTGTATTCGGTCGCGCGGTTCTCGAAGAAGTTCGTGTGCTCGACGGCGTTGAGCATCTCGTCGAGCCAGGGAAGCGGATTCTTGTCGACATGGAAGAGCGGGTTGAGTCCGAGCTGGAGCAGACGGCGATCCGCGATATAGCGGATGTAGCGCTTCACCTCTTCGGCGGTCAGCCCCTCGACGGCGCCGAACTCGAAGGCGAGGTCGATGAAGGCATCCTCGTGATCGACGATGGTGGCGCAGCAGAGATAGATCTCGCGCCGCAGTTCCTCGGTCCAGATTTCCGGGTTCTCGGCGACGAAGGTACGGAACAGCTTGATCACCGAGTTGCAGTGCAGGCTCTCGTCGCGCACCGACCAGGAGACGATCTGGCCCATCCCCTTCATCTTGTTGAAGCGCGGGAAGTTCAGCAGGATCGCGAAGGAGGCGAAGAGCTGCAGCCCTTCGGTGAAGGCGCCGAAAGCGGCCAGCGTCTTGGCGATCTCGTGCTTAGAGTCGACGCTGAATTCCTGCATGTAGTCATACTTGTCCTTCATCTCCTTGTATTTGAGGAAGGCCGAGTATTCGACTTCGGGCATGCCGATCGTGTCGAGCAGGTGCGAATAGGCGGCGATGTGGATCGTCTCGATGTTCGAGAAGGCCGACAGCATCATCAGCACTTCCGTCGGTTTGAACACCTGGCTGTAGTGCTTCATGTAGCAGTTGTTCACCTCGACATCCGCCTGGGTGAAGAAGCGGAAGATCTGGGTGAGCAGGTTGCGCTCGCCGGGGGTGAGGTTGCGGTGCCAGTCCTTCACGTCGTCCGCGAGGGGAACTTCCTCCGGCAGCCAGTGGACGCGCTGCTGGGTCAGCCATGCCTCGTAGGCCCAGGGGTAGCGGAACGGCTTGTAGACCGGGTTTTCCGTGAGCAGGTCGAAATGCGCGGGGGTTTCGACCGTGATGGGCGCGGCGGTATCGGCGGTGGTGACGGACATTCAGGCAGATCCTCGGAAAGACGTGGGAATGCGGCGGCCGGACTACTGGCAGGCCAGGCATTCCTCGTAATTGGTCGTGCTTGCGGCGGCGGCAACCAGCGGTGCCGGGGCCGGCGCGGTGCGGTTGGCGGCGTCGCCGTGCTCGTGGCGCTGCACCTTCTCGCTCACCGTGTCAGCGCGCTGGATCGAGAGAGAGCGGCAGTAATAGAGCGACTTCACGCCCTTCTTCCAGGCCTGGAAATGGATCTGGTGCAGATCCCGCTTGTGGACATTGGCCGGCAGGAAAACGTTGATCGACTGGCTCTGGCAGATATACGGCGTGCGGTCGGCGGCGTGTTCGATCACCCAGCGCTGGTCGAGTTCGAAGGCGGTCTTGAAGACGGCCTTCTCGTCGTCGGTGAGAAAATCGAGATGCTGGACCGAGCCCTTGCTGACGGTGATGTTCGACCAGGTTTCCTCATCGTCGCGGCCCTTGGCGGCGAGGAGCTGCTGCAGGTGGCGGTTGCGCACCGAGAAACTGCCGGACAGGGTTTTCTGCAGGAAGACATTGGCGGCGATCGGCTCGATGCCGGGGCTCGAATTGCCGGCGATGATCGAGATCGAGGCGGTCGGCGCGATCGCCATCTTGTGCGAGAAGCGCTCCATCACGCCGTATTCGGCGGCGTCGGGGCAGGGGCCGCGTTCCTCGGCGAGCTTGCGCGAGGCGGCATCGGCGCCGGCGCGGATATGCCGGAAGATGCGGATGTTCCACGCCTTCGCCATCGCGCTCTCGAACGGAATGTTGAGCGACTGCAGCAGCGAGTGGAACCCCATCACGCCGAGGCCGACCGAGCGCTCGCGCATCGCGGCGTATTTGGCGCGGGCCATCGAGTCCGGCGCGCTATCGATGAAATCCTGCAAGACATTGTCGAGGAAGCGCATCACGTCCTCGATGAACTGCGGATTGTCGTGCCATTCGAGCCATGTCTCGAGATTGATCGATGACAGGCAGCAGACGGCGGTGCGCTGCTGGCCGTGATGATCAAGGCCGGTGGGCAGGGTGATCTCGGCGCAGAGATTGGAGGTCTTTACCTCGAGGCCGGCGAGCTTGTGGTGCTCGGGCCGCGCGTTGTTCACGTGGTCGGCGAAGATGATGTAGGGCTCGCCGGTCTCGATCCTGGCGGTCAGGATGCGGATCCAGAGCGAGCGGGCGGAGACGGAGCGGACATGCGCGCCGTCCTTGGGCGAGGTGAGGGCCCACATCTCGTCCGCCTCCACGGCGCGCATGAACGCGTCGGAGACCAGGATGCCGTGATGCAGGTTGAGCGCCTTGCGGTTCGGATCGCCACCGGTGGGGCGGCGGATCTCGATGAATTCCTCGACCTCCGGATGGGAAATCGGCAGGTAGACGGCGGCCGAACCACGGCGCAGCGAGCCCTGGCTGATCGCCAGCGTCAGGCTGTCCATCACCCGGATGAAGGGAACGACGCCCGAGGTCTTGCCGTTCTGGCCAACCTTCTCGCCGATCGAGCGCAGGTTGCCCCAATAGGAGCCGATGCCGCCGCCCTTGGAGGCGAGCCAGACATTCTCGTTCCAGAGATCGACGATGCCTTCCAGGCTGTCCGACGCCTCGTTGAGGAAGCAGGAGATCGGCAGGCCGCGCTTGGTGCCGCCGTTCGACAGCACCGGGGTCGCCGGCATGAACCAGAGCTTGCTGATGTAGTCGTAGAGCCGCTGGGCGTGCTCGGCGTCGTCGCCATAATAGGAGGCGACGCGGGCGAACAGGTCCTGATAGCTTTCGCCCGGCATCAGATAGCGGTCGTTCAGCGTCGCGCGGCCGAATTCGGTGAGCAGCGAATCGCGCGAGCGGTCGATCCTGATCTGATAACCCCCACGGATCTGCACATCGGTGTCGAGCAATGCGGGTTCGGGTCGGTTGATCGCGTTCATTGCAGTGGGGGCTCCCGTCGTTTCGGCGAAGCACATAACAACATATTGGGTAGGCATCGCGCAATTGCCACTAGATCAAGTTAATCCAAAAAAATCTCTTGCGCCGAGTCGGGCCCGGACGGTCTTATATGTTCGTTGTTTGTTCTTATGCTAGACTTATGGCGCCGGCCCGGCAAGCGGGTGGCCGCACAATGCCGAATCGACGCAAAGGCCCGCGCGATCTGCATCGCGCGGGCCTGAAAAACCGTGGGGCGGTCGGGAGAGGCGGAAGCCGCGGTTCAGCGCAGCCCCTGGCAGAAGGTCTGGATGCGGGTGCAGGCGTCGCGCAGCGCCTCGGTCGAGGTCGCGTAGCTGACCCGGAAATAGCCGGGATAGATGAAGGCGCTGCCATGCACGGCCGCGACTCCCTGCTCTTCCAGCAGCGCCGTGACGAAGGCCTCGTCATCGACGATTTTTGTTCCGCCCGCCGAGGTCTTGCCGAGGCAGCCGGCGATCGAGGGGAAGACGTAGAACGCGCCCTCGGGCTTCGAGCAGGTGATGCCCGGGGCCTCGTTGAGCATCGCGACCACGAGATCCCGCCGCTCGCGATAGGCGGCGCGCATCACGTCGATCGCGTCCTCCGGGCCTTCCAGCGCGGCGAGGGCCGCGGCCTGGCTGACCGAGGAGGTGTTCGAGGTCGACTGGCTCTGCAGCTTGTCCATCGCCTTGATGAGCTGGACCGGCGCGCCGCAGAAGCCGATTCGCCAGCCGGTCATCGCATAGGCCTTGGAGCAGCCGTTCATCGTCACCGTGCGCTCGCGCAGCTTCGGCTCGACGCCGACGATGGTGGCCGGAGCAAAGCCGTCATAGACGAGCTTCTCATAGATGTCGTCGGTGAACACCCAGATGTCGGGGTGGCGCAGCAGCACGTCGCAGATCGGGCGGAGGTCTTCCGCCGAATAGGCCGCCCCGGTCGGGTTCGAGGGCGAGTTCAGCATCAGCCACTTGGTCTTCGGCGTGATCGCCGCCTCGAGATCCTCGGCGCGCAGCTTGAAGCCGTTGTTCTGGCTGCAGGGGACGAAGACCGGCTTGCCCTCGGCGAGCTGGACGATGTCCGGATAGCTGACCCAGCACGGTGTCGGGATGATCACCTCGTCGCCGGCCTCGACGGTGGCGAGCATGGCGTTGAAGATGACCTGCTTGCCGCCGGTCGAGACGATGATCTCCTGCGGCGTGTAGTCGATCCCGTTGTCGCGCTTGAACTTGGCGGCGACGGCCTTGCGCAGCGCCATGGTGCCGGCGACGTCAGTATACTTGGTCTCGCCGGTCTCGATCGCCCTGATCGCGGCCTTCTTGATGTGGTCCGGCGTGTCGAAATCAGGCTCGCCGGCGGAGAGGCTGATGATGTCGCGGCCCTCGGCCTTGAGCTGGCGCGCCTTGGTCGAAATGGCGATCGTCTGGCTCGGGCTGATCCGGTTCAGGCGTGCGGCGATCAGGTTCATGTGCGATGCTCCCCGTGACAACGGCCCCGATGTAACCGAACTGCCGCGCGATGAACATGGCCCTGATGCGCGGGCCGGCACGAACTCCGCTCATGACGGGGCTTGCCGAGCGGGCGCCGACGCCATATCAACCGGGTCGAATGGGGTGTAGCCAAGCGGTAAGGCAGCGGATTTTGATTCCGCCATGCGGAGGTTCGAATCCTCCCACCCCAGCCAGGCCACGACGCGGCCTGGGCTCCGGGGATCAAACCTCAGGGAGATGAATGATATGTATCTGATTCTTAATCGGATTTGACACTATATGCTTTCTGGCGGGCTATCAGGCATCCGCTGATTCGGATATTCACGGCCGGCCCGGGCCATCGCGCCCCCTGTCGGCAGGAGCAGTGATTTCGACATGAACGACACGACACCGGCCGCGCCGGCGCTGAGCACGTTTCGCAAACAATCGCATTTCACCCTGTCGGCCGATCGCGGCTGGGGCCAGCGCGTGCGACTGGCTTCGACCGATCTGGTCGAGGGAGCAAAGCTCTGGCGCCTGATCTGGACGCTCGCCTTCTACGACATCAAGCTCCGCTATCGCGGCTCGGCGCTGGGGCCGTTCTGGCTGACCATCTCCACCGGCGTCCAGGTGGCGGCAATGGCCTTTCTCTACGGCGTGCTCTTCCGCACCGACATCCACACCTACCTGCCGTATCTCGCCATCTCGATGGTGCTCTGGACGTATCTCAACACCCTGATCTCCGAGGGCAGCACCTGCTTCTCCCAGAGCGACACGCTGATCAAGGGCACGCGGATGCCCTTCGTCGTGCATGCGGCGCGCAACGTGGTGCGCAACACGATCGTGCTCGCCCATAACCTGATCGTCATCGTCGTCGTCTTCGCGATCATGGACGTGCATCAGAGCCTGTATTCGCTGCTCGCCATCCCGGCGCTCGCCTTGTGGATGATCGACGCCGTCGCGATCTCGCTGCTGATGGGCGCGCTCTGCGCCCGCTTCCGCGACCTGCCGCAGATCATCCTGTCGGTCATGCAGATCGCCTTCTTCATCACGCCGGTGATCTGGTATGCGAAGGTGCTGAACAGCCATCCGCTCGGCAAGCTGCTCATCGAGTTCAACCCCTTCTACCCGATCCTCGAAATTCTCAGGGCGCCGCTGCTTGGCACGCCGATCAGCCTGCAGATCGGCCTCGAGGCCGTGTTCGTGTCCGCCCTTCTGGTCCTGCTCGCCGCGGTCGGCTTCGCCCGCATGCGCGGCCGCGTGGCATACTGGGTGTAAGCCATGACCCATCTGACCGCGTTCAACATTTCCGTCGACTTTCCGCTCTATCACGCGGAAAGCCGGTCGCTGAAGAAGACCCTGATCGGCCATGCCTCGTCACGTTTCGCGCGGGACCAGCGCAGCCGGCCGGTCGTGCAGGCGCTGCGCAACATCTCCTTCTCGCTGAGGTCGGGAGACCGGCTCGGCCTGATCGGCTCGAACGGCTCGGGCAAGACCACGCTGCTGCGCGCGCTTTCCGGAATCTACCAGCCGACGGTCGGGTCGCTTTCGATGGAAGGGCGGCTGACCTCGCTGCTCGATCCCGGCCAGGGGATGAACCCCGACCTCACCGGGCGCGAGAACATCCGCCTGCGCGGCCAGTATCTCGGCCTCGCGCGTCCCGAAATCGACCGGCTCGAGGCGGATGTCGAGGATTTCTCCGAACTCGCCCAGTTCCTCGACCTGCCGGTGCGCAACTATTCCTCGGGCATGGTGGTGCGCCTCGCCTTCGCGATGGCGACGGCGTTTCCCCCCGAGATCCTGCTGATGGACGAATGGATCCTCGCCGGCGACGCCGCCTTCATGGAAAAGGCGAAGGACCGCGTCGAGGGCATGGTGCGCCATGCGGAGGTGCTTGTCCTCGCCAGTCACAGCGCCTCGATCCTCGTGGAGTGGTGCAACCGTCTGCTCTGGCTCGATGGCGGGCAGATCCGCGCCGACGGGCCGCCGATGAAGATCCTCGCCGACTACCTGCCGCCGCAGCAATACGAGGAATTGGTCGCCGCGCATGGCGAGACCGGGAGTTCCCGCCGCCTGCCCCGAAAGGACTGACCGGCCGGAAGCGGCCTTCGGCGCTCCGCCCCTCCCGCCTCCGGTCGGGGCAGGGCGTCATTCGCCGCCGAGCAGCCTGCCGTAATAGCGATGCGCTTCGGGCGGCAGGCCGGGCGCGGCGTCGCGCCGGATCAGTTCGCCCTGGATCCGCCTGGCGTCGGAATGCGCGCCGGCCTTGCCGATGCTGACCGTGCTGTCGTTCTGGTTGCCGAACTCGCCCGCGCCGCCGGCGGCATGCTGGCCGAGGCCCGAAGGCCCGCCGCCCGGCATCGCCGCCTTGCCGGGCATCGTCGCGAGGGCGTTCTGTGCCTGTTGCAGCGCCGCGATCGCTGCCCGCTCGCCGGACAGCCCGGCCCGCATGTCGCCCGCGCGGAGCGCGTTCCCGGCGCTCCCCATCGCCTGCTGGCCATGACCGAGTTGCGCCTGCCCCGGCAGTCCCGCGCCCGCCATGGCTCTGGCGGCGGATGAAAGCTGGCGGCGCAGCGCATCCTGCCGCCCGGCCAGCCCCGCCGACGGACTCGACTCTGGAATTGCCGCCTGGTTGCCGAACCTGGGCATCGTTTCCTGCTGCGCCGTCTGGTCCATCAGCCGCGCCTCCTGGCGCATGATGGAGGCGAGATGACGCGCCGCCTCCTGCTGCCGCTGCGCCGCCTGCGACTCCGAACGGGCGCTCGGGTTCTGCATCCGGTCGAGCATCTGCCGGAGTTTCGCCAGGTCCTGGCGGGCCCGGGCCGTTTCGCCCGCCGCCAGTTCGTTCTCGATCCGGTGGGCCAGACGGTCGATGGCGCTCCTCCGCGCGGCGGCGCGGGCGTCCGGCGTGCCGTGCGCGGCCTGCCTTGCCTGCATGGCGCGGTCGAGGCGCGATATCAGCCGTTCGATTGTCTGCCGGTCGGCCGGATGGCCGGCGAGGCCGCGCTTCAGCGCCTGGCGCAGTGCCTGGGCGGCTTCATCAAATTTCTGCACCGCCTTGTAGGTCGCGCCGAGTTCGGCGCGCTGGACGAGCATCCAGAGGCTGGCCTGGGCCTGGGCGTAATCCGGCGTTGCCGGCCCGAAGCCGGCGGCGAAGCGCGCGAGTGCCTTGCGCGTGCCGGGCGTAAGCGGACCCGGCGGCGCCGCGGCGAGCGCGCGGAGTCGCGCCGCGAGCACCGTGCGCCCCGGCGTGCCGAGCGCGAGGTCGTGCCGGAGAACCTCGATCGCTCGCGCGACCTGATTGTGCAGGGCGGGGGCGGGCAGTTGGAACCGCACGGGCGAGGAGGTGCCGGTCTGGCCGTCGCGGTTCACGGCGGCCAGCGTGCCGTCCACCATCATGCCGGCGAGTGGGCTGGCGAGCAGATCGAGCCGGGCGCTGCCAGCGAATGAGGCCGCGTGCGCGGGGGGCGCTGGCAGGGCGGCATGGTCGGGCACCGCGCCCGGCGCATCCACGGGCGCCATGTCGAGACCGAGGGCGGTGAGGCCGTAGCGGCTGGTGCCGCGCCAGGCGAGGGCCACATGCTGCCCATCACCGGCCGGCCCGGGTGGGGCGGCGAAGCCGATCCGCGGCGGGGTCGGCTCGATCACCGTGATCCGGTACCGCGCGATGCGGTTCCAGAACGGCCCGATCGTCATCGTCGCCGTATGGTCGAGCCGGAGGCGGGCGCGGAAGCTGCCGGTCGCGATATTCGTGAAATCGAGCGCCTTGCCGGCGATCCGCGCGGCTGGCGCGGCGCTGCCCGCGCCGGTGACGACGACCGACAGGGTCGAGCCCGCGAGCGCGCGGACCTTGCCGGTTCCGGCGCCGATCAGGCGCGGCGTGGTTCCGGCCCAGCGCGGCGGGGTGATCCAGGCCTGCACGCCAAGGCCGGGGCGGGCGAAGGGCGAGGTGAAATCGACACTGGCCGCAAGCCGTGGCCCGGCCTGCGATCCGGCGGCGATCCACGCGGCGATCAGGCCGAGCAGGAGCAGGAAGCGCAGCGCGAACGGATCATGCGCCGCGAAATCCGGCCGCGGCAGGCCGACCCTTGCGGTGGCGAGCGAACGGTCGAGCCGGGCGCGGTGCGCATCCCAGAGCGGCATCGCGCCGGCCAGCGCCGGTTCGTCGCCAAGGGCGGCGAGCGGGCGGTGCGGCAGGCGGGAGTCGCGCTCAATGCGGCGGTCGGCGGCCTCGGGCGCGGGCGGGCGATAGCGCCGGATCGCGTGGCGGAGCGCGAAGGC
>NZ_AFPR01000492.1:0-10978 GCF_000219295.1 Acidiphilium sp. PM | reverse complement strand
TCGGCATAGGCCAGGATCTCGGCGAGGCGATGGGAGATGAAGACGCAGGCGATGCCGCGGGCGCGGGCGGCGCGCGTGAAGTCGAGGAGCTGGGTTGCGGCATGGCCGGCGAGCGAGGCCGTCGCCTCGTCGAGGATGACGAGGCGGACCTTCTCCTCGGTCTCGCTGAAGGCGCGGGCGATTTCCACCATCTGCCGCTCGCCGATCGACAGCGAACTGACCTGGCGGTCCGGGTCGATTCCGTGGCCGGGAAAGATCGCGTCGAGCGAGGCGCGGATCAGGTGCCGGGCGCGCCCGCGCCAGCCGGCGCCGCGCAGGCTCCGATGCATGATCCCGACATTCTCGAAGACGGTGAGGTTGGGGCAGAGCGAGAGTTCCTGGAACACGCAACGTATGCCGAGCGCATGCGCGGCACGGACGCCATAGGCGGGGATGGGCGCGCCGGCCACCGCGATCGCGCCGGAGGATGGCGGCAGGGTGCCGGCGATGATCTGCATCAGCGTGGATTTTCCCGCGCCGTTATGGCCGACGATGCCGAGCATCCGCCCGGCATCGATGTCCAGATCCACCCCTTGCAGGGCCCGCACGCTGCCGAAGTCGCGGGCGATCGCCGCGAGCCGGATCAGGGGGGCGGCGGCTGCGGTCAGTGCAGCGTCTCCGGGCCGGGCGAGGCCGGCGGCGCCGTGTGGTGGAGATTCGCCGCGATCAGGCGTTCCGTCCATGTCTGGCTGTAGAGCGGTGTCGCGACAGCGCCCTGCGGCAGCACCTTGAGCCAGCTCTGCAGCTGGTTGGCGTGGATCTGCAGCAGCGGGACGTTCACCACTTTCGGCACCTTCGCGCCAGCGAGGATCTGCTGGGCAACCCAGAAGGCGATGGACGACACGCCGGGCGCCGAGGAGAGCGAGATCGTGTGGTATCCGCCCGGCTTCTTGTCCAGCTTCGCCCAGAGCGAAAGCTCGACCTGGCGGTTGCCGAAAATGATCAGCGGCGTTCCCCGCCCGGCGGCCATGAAGGCTTCGTAGGTGCCATAGCCATCGCCGCCCTGGGTAACGACGGCCTCGATATGCGGCAACGAGGGCAGCACGCCGGCGACGGCCTTCTGCGCGATGCTCTGCGTCCAGTCGCCGTGGACGGAGCCGACGATCTTCATCTTCGGATATTTCCTGAACGTCTCGACGATCCCCTTGTGGATATCGGTATCGACAGAGGTTCCGGCGATGCCGCGGACTTCCAGCACATTACCCTTGCCGTGCAGGGATTTCGCGACGAAGCGGGCTTCGATCTGCCCCATGTGAACGTAGTTGTAGGCGACCTTGTAGGCGCAGGGGGCGGTGACGAGACTGTCGAACGCGACGACGACGATGCCGGCGTGGCAGGCCTTGGCGATGACGCCGTTCAGCGCCGTGGGCGAGGCGGCGTCGATCACGATGGCCTTCCAGCCCTCGAGGATCAGATCCTCGATCTGGGATTCCTGCTGGGAGGCGGAATTGTCGGCGTTGACGATCTTGGTTTTCGCGACGATGCCGCCGGAGATGGCCTGGTGGCTGGCTTCCTTCCACATCTTGAGCATCTGCTGGCGCCAGCTGTTGCCGGCGTAGGAATTGCTGAGGGCGATGCCGTCATGGGCGGTTGATTTCGCCATGGCGCGAGGGATGGCGAGGCCGGTGACGAGGGTAGCGGTCGAAGCCAGAGCCAGGGCGAAGCCGAGAGGGTTTCCAGTCCGCCGGGTCATGATCGTTTCCTTTCCCCATCGGCGCCACCCTCATTGCTGCGGGCGATCATCGGCCAGGGCGAACGCCGGATTTCTGTTTCTTGTCGGATCTCGACCTTAACACCACGAACCGGGTGACCAAAGCGATGTTTGCATCCCGGTCGTGGACCGGCGGTACAATTATTCCGGATCGGGCCGATCGGGAAATCAGCCGGCCGCCGGATCTTGCGAACTGCGCTTGTGAGCCATGAGGGCCATCAGCCGGCGGTCGCGCCAGGCCGAACGCTCGGCAAGCTGGTCGGCCGGGAGCGCGACCCGCCGCTGGCGCTCGACCTCGGCGATCAGCGCGTCGTCCCAGCCGAGATCGACGCCGCGCGAGCCCGCGATGGTTTCGTACATCGTCCGGAAGCGCCGCGCGTAGTCGGCGACGCCGCCGGGCGCGTTCAGGTCGATCGTCTCGAACGGACCCATGAAGCTCCAGCGCAGGCCGAGCCCGGCGGAGACGGTGCGATCGACGTCCTCGACCGACATGATCCCGTCCGCCACGAGCTTCCAGGCCTCGGCGAGGAGAAGCCCCTGCAGGCGGTTGAGCGCGAAGCCCTCGATTTCCCGCGTCAGTTCGACGGGTTCCTGGCCCACGCTTTCCATCAGCGCGCGCACCCGCTGCACCGTTGCCGCCGCCGTCCACGGCGCGGGAACAAGTTCGACGACCGGAATGAGATAGGGCGGGTTGACAGGGTGGGCGATCAGGCATCGCTCGCGGCAGCCGACATGATCGGTGAAGGCGGACGCCGGAATGCCGGACGATGAGCTGCCGATCAGCGTTTCGGGGCCCACCACCGCGTCCAGCGCCGCGAAGATCTGGCGTTTCTGCTCGACCGTTTCGAAGACGCTCTCCTGGATGTAGGCGGCATCGACGACGGCATCGGCGAGCGACGCCGCCACGCGGACGCGCTGGCCGGCCGCCGCAGCATCCTCGATCAGGCCGACCTCTTCGAGGGTTTTCAGCCGGTCGCCGATCAGGCCGATGGCGCGGTCCGCGCCGCCCTCGACCGCATCGTACACGGCAACGTCATGTCCCGCGCGGGCGAACACGATGGCCCAGGCCGAGCCGACGAGGCCGGCACCCACAACCGCAATCTTCATTCCACTCTCCAATTCAGCCGATTATGTCGCAGCCAGACCCGTCGCTCAGAACGCGACCCGGTCGGCGCCCTTGAGGGACAGGATCTGCCGCGCTTCGTCCGGCGTCGCGATCTCGAGGCCGAGTCCCTCGAGGATCTGCCGGACCTTGCGCACCTGCTGGGCGTTGGATTCCGCGAGCTGGCCGGGGCCGATCCAGAGCGAGTCCTCCAGCCCGACGCGGACATTGGCGCCCATCGCCGCGGCCTGCGCGGCGATGGGCATCTGGTTGCGTCCCGCCCCCAGGACCGACCAGCGATACTGGTCGCCGAACAGCCGGTCGGCCGTCCGCTTCATGTGCATCACGTCCTCAGGATGCGGGCCGATCCCGCCGAGAATGCCGAACACCGTCTGGATGAACAGCGGCGGCTTCACCAGGCCGCGCCCGAGGAAATGCGCGAGATTGTAGAGATGCGCCGTATCGTAGCACTCGAATTCGAAGCGCGTGCCGGCCTCGCCGAGCGTGCGGAGCACGAATTCGATATCGCGGAACGTATTGCGGAAAACCAGGTCGCGCGAAGTCTCGAGCGCCTCCCGCTCCCACGGATGCTTGAAGTCCTTGAACCGGTCGAGCATCGGGAACAGGCCGAAATTCATCGACCCCATGTTCAGCGAGGCAACCTCCGGCCGGAACGTCGCGGCCGGCTGCACCCGTTCCTCGACCGTCATGTAGGGCGCGCCGCCCGTGGTCAGGTTGATGACGGCGTTGGTCCGCTGCTTCACCCGCGGCAGGAAGCGCCCGAATGCCTCAGGCGACTGGTCGGGCCTGCCGGTTTCCGGATCACGCGCATGCAGATGCAGGATTGCCGCCCCCGCCTCCGCGGCAGCGACCGCCGAATCGGCGATCTCCTCCGGCGTCACCGGCAGATGCGGCGACATGCTCGGCGTGTGTATGGCGCCGGTGATGGCGCACGTGATGATGACCTTCCGCCCCGTTGCGCCCGATAGGCTCATGACCGACCTCCCTGTCCACCGTGTCTTACCAAGCAATCCCGTCAGCCGGCAAACCTCGCCGGACGCGCGACCGTTGGTGCGCCCGCTTCGACCAGACGAAGGCGGCGGTCGGGCCTATCCACCGGCCTGCCGCAGGAAATCGACAAACGCCTTGAGCGGCGCCGGCAACAGGCGCCGGCCTGAATAATAGAGAAACGGGCCGGAAAACGCCTGCCACCACGGTTCCAGGACCGGCTCGAGCATGAAGCTGTCGAGATGCGGCCGCAGCCAGTCCTCGAAGAGATAGATGATTCCGGCACCGGCAAGGGCAGCCGAAATCGCAAGATCGGCGGCGGTTCCGGAACTGACCAGCAAGGGGCCGGCCGGATCGATCTTCACGATCTCGCCGTCGCGCTCGAACTCCCAGGGTGGCATCGCGCCGCTGCGGAACCGGCCCCGTATGCAGGCATGGGCGAGCAGGTCGCGCGGGTGCGCCGGCCGGCCCCGCCGGTCGAGATAGGCGGGGGCGGCGGCCGTCGCGAAACGCTGGACGCGCGGGCCGATCGGCACGGCGATCATGTCCTGTTCCAGCCGCTCGTCATAGCGGATCCCGGCGTCGCACCCCGCCGCGACAAAGTCGACGAAATCATCCTCGGCAACGATCTCCACCCGGATCTCCGGGAACGTGGCGAGAAAGGGCGTAAGAATGGAAGGCAGGACCAGCCGGGCCGCGCTGACGGGGACATTGAGCCTCAGTGTTCCGGCGGGTCGGGCACGGAAGACGTTCACCACATCGAGCGCGTCCTCCACCTCCCGCAATGCCGGGCCGAGCCGTTCGATGAGCTGCGCCCCCGCCTCGGTCGGCACGACGCTTCGTGTGGTCCGGTGCAGCAGCCGCACGCCGAGCGCGGCCTCGAGCCGGCGCACCGATTCGCTCAGGGCCGACGCGCTGGCGCCGCTGACGCGCGCGCCTTCGCGGAAGCCGCCGGCACGCGCCACGGTCATGAAGGCGTTCAAGGCGTCGAGATCAGGTCCGATTGTTCATGTTCCCGCACAAGCCGTATGGATTGTAGCGGATTATCATGCGGATGGTCAGTCGCCAGCTGTGATCCATCCACAGCATGGAGAAGATCATGTCCAGCATAGACCCGTCCGGCACCTTCACCCTCGGCGACCGGCCCGTCAGGCGCCTCGGCTACGGCGCGATGCAGCTCGCGGGGCCGGGCGTTTTCGGCCCGCCCCGGGACCCCGAGGCTGCCCGCACGGTATTGCGCGAAGCCGTGGCCGCCGGGGTCAATCACATCGACACCGCCGATTTCTACGGCCCGCACGTCACCAACCAGCTGATCCGCGAGGCGCTGCATCCCTACGCTGACGACCTCGTCATCGTCACCAAGGTTGCCGCGCGCCGCGGCGATGACGGCTCCTGGCTGCCGGCACTTGCGCCCGCGGAACTGACCCGGGCCGTTCACGACAATCTCCGCAATCTCGGCCTCGAACGGCTGGAGGTCGTCAATTTCCGCAGCATGCACGCCATGCACGGCCCGGCCGAGGGCTCGATCGAAGAACCGGTCTCCGTCCTCGCCGAACTGCAGCGGCAGGGGCTGATCCGCCATGTCGGGCTGAGCAACGTGACGCCCGGACAGATCGCGGAAGCCCGCCGGATCACCGACATCGTCTGCGTCCAGAACCACTACAACCTGGCGCATCGCGACGACGACGCCCTGATCGACGCGCTGGCGCAAGAGCGGATCGCCTATGTGCCGTATTTCCCGCTCGGCGGCTTCACGCCCCTGCAGTCATCGAAACTCTCCTCGGTGGCCGGACGCCTCGGCGTGCCGCCGATGCAGGTGGCGCTGGCCTGGCTGCTCCGGCGGTCTTCGAACATCCTGCTGATCCCGGGCACGGCATCGGCGGATCACCTGCGGCAGAACCTGGCCGCCGCGGGCCTCGAGCTGTCGGCGGCCGACTGCGACGAACTGAACGACATCCAGGGCGCCGGACCGGCATGACCTGATCGCCCCGCGTCCCCCTCGCCCGCGGCGGGCCGGCGAAAGCCAACCGCCGCCGCTCGCCTCTGCCATGCGACCGGAGCATGACGGTTGCGGCGCGCCCGTCGGTTGTTCCGCGGGGCGCGAAGCACCACCCAATCTTTCGAGGTCCGGGGGGAGTGTCGCCATGCATATCCGCAATCCGATCGAATGGGCGCTGTCGGCGCCGGGGCACGCCGTGGAGGAAATCGGCGCCGCCGATGGCGAGACCTACTGGGCCGAGGCGAAGACGCTTCCGGTGAACATCCGCCGGATCGGCATCGAGGATCTGGCCGTGGCGCTGCGCCGCGGGTTCGAGGATTTCGAAGCCGACCGAACCGATATCGTCGTCCTCGCCCTCGTCTTCCCGATTGCCGGTCTCTTCCTCAGCGCCGTCGTCGCGAACGGACATCTCCTGCCGCTCGTCGTGCCCCTGGTGGCCGGCTTTGCCCTGATCGGGCCGCTGGCGTCGGTCTGGCTGATGGAATTGAGCCGCCTGCGCGAGTTCGGCCGCACGCCGAGGGTGATCGAGGCCGCCGGCATCCTGCGTTCGCCGCAGATCGGCGCGATCCTGGCGATGGGCGGCCTGCAGATCCTCCTCCTGCTCCTGTGGCTCGGGGCGGCGGAATTCATCTACATCCGGACCCTCGGGGCGGCCGAACCGCGGTCCGTCGCGGCTTTCGTGGCGGCTGCGCTGACCACGCCCGCCGGCTGGGCGATGATGGCCGCCGGGCTTTGCACCGGCTTCGTGTTTGCGGTCGCGGCGCTGGCCATCGGCGTCACGTCCTTCCCTCTGCTGCTCGACCGACCCGCCGACATGCCCGCGGCGCTCGGGATATCGATCCGGGCGCTGCGGCGGAATCCGGCAATTCTCGGCCTGTGGGGACTGATCGTCCTGGTCGGCCTCGCACTGGGCGCCGTTCCCGGATTGCTCGGCATCGCGATCGTCCTGCCCATCCTCGGGCATTCCACCTGGCATCTCTACCGGCGCATCATCGACTGAGCGGCGGCGGCCAGGAACGTGCGTAGCGCCGGCGTCACCGGGCCAGACCGGCGGCCCGCCGGGACGAACATCAATCGTCGAGCCATTCGGCGGCGGTGGCGCAAACCGCGCGGGTCAGTGTCTCCAGCGCCCTCGCGTGCAGACGGGCCACGGTCCAGTACAGCTTCACGTCGATCCGCAGGCCGGGCGGCAATTCGGTCAGACGCCCGGCGGCGAGATGCGGCTCGGCCAGCGGCGCCGGGTGCAACCCCCAGGCCAGCCCGGCGATGCAGAGATCCAGAAAGGCATGCGTCGAGGGAATCCAGTGCGTCGGCGCGGCAAGCTCGACGCCGTGCGCCTCCGACGCCCAACGCGCCTGCCACGCGTCCCGCCGGTCGAACCGCATATGCGGTGCCCGCATGAGCGTGTCCCGGTTCACGCCCCCGGCAAAATGCCGCGCCATGAAATCCGGGCTGGCGCAGGAGACATAGGGCAGCGCACCGAGCAGGATCGTCCGGCAGCCCTGCACGGGTTCGGGATCGGCCGTCACCGCGGCCAGCACCTCGCCCGAGCGCAGCCGGTCGGCCGTATGGGCCTCGTCATCCAGCGCGAGGTCGAGCAGGATCCCCGCGCCGCGCCCGAACGCGGCGGCCGCCTGAGGAAACCAGGTTGCCAGGCTGTCCGCATTCACGGCCACTTTCAGCGTGAGCGGCGAGACCGCCCCCGTCAGGGCGAGGGCCGGCGCCAGATCGTCCTCGAGAAGCCTGACCCGATCGAGATGCGCGCAAAGGGCACGGCCCATATCGGTGGGAACACAGGGTTGCCCGCGGACGATCAGAACCGAGCCGAGCCGTTCCTCAAGGCCGCGCACGCGCTGGGAAACCGCCGAAGCGGTGATTCCCAGCGCGTGCGCCGCGCGTTCGAAGCTGCCCTCGCGGATCACCGCGCCAACGGCGGCCAGGGCGGAATAATCAAGCATCTCTGAAGTATCGCTTAATCGACCTTAGAAAAACAAGCTGTCCTAATGCGCGGGCCAGCCTCATAGATCCACGCATGACAAATCTTCTCCCCCCATTCCTCACCGGGTTCGCGTCCTCCGCGGCACTCATCGTCGCGATCGGCGCCCAGAATCTCTTCGTGCTGCGGCAGGGGCTGCGGCACGAGCATGTCGGCCCGATCGTGCTGTTCTGCGGCGTCGCGGATGCCGTCCTGATCGTGGCCGGCGTGAGCGGCGTGGGCGCCTTTCTGGGCGCCGCGCCCCAGTTCACGGCATTGCTCGCCCTCGGCGGCGCGGCGTTCCTCGCCTCGTACGGCCTGATCGCATTGCGCCGGATGCTGGTTCCCGCCGCGGTCACGATGGCCGAAAACGGCAGCCTCACCCTACGCCGCGCCCTCGCCGCCACGGCGGGGTTCACGTTCCTGAACCCGCATGTCTACCTGGATACGGTGCTGCTGCTCGGCACGATCGGATCGGCGCAGCCCGCCCCCCTGCGTCCGATTTTCGTCCTTGGCGCCGTCTGCGCCAGTTTCTCCTGGTTCACGGCGCTGGGCTACGGCGCGCGCATCCTGAAGCCCGTCTTCGCAAGGCCCGCCGCATGGCGCGTGCTGGATGCCCTGGTCGGCATCACGATGCTGGCGCTTGCCGCATCGCTGATCGTCCGCGTGGTTCTGGGGTCGGCGCCCTGATGTCGTCCCCCTGACCGCGAGATACCGAGGGCCGCCGATCCAGCGCCGCGCGACGCGCCGCCGCCGGTCGGAGACGCGCCAACCACCTCAGCGCGGGCGCAGGCGAATCGGGCCTCAGCCGATCAGAGCAGGCCGCGCGCGGCGAGGCTGCGCATCAGGTCGAGCGTGCCGAAGCTCCAGGGCGCGCAATCCGGGCAGGGCCGCACGCGGTTGCGCAGCCGCCCCAGCCGGGCGGAGGCGATGGTGACGAGATCGCCGTCCTTGTGGGTGAAGCCCTCGCCCGGCCGGTCGCGGTCCTGGATCGGCGCGAACATCGTCCCCAGCATCAGCACGAACCCGTCCGGATACTGGTGGTGCGCCCCGGCGGCGGCCTCGACCAGATCCGCCGGATCGCGGCTGATCTCGGTCATCGAGCTCATCCCCTCGAGGCGGAACCCGTCCGCCCCCTCGACCGTGAGGTCGAGCCGCGCGCGGCGGACATCGTCGAGCGTGAAGCCCGCGTCGAACAGCCGCACGAAGGGGCCGAGGCCGCAGCTCGCGTTGTTGTCCTTCGCCTTGCCGAGCAGCAGCGCCGAGCGGCCCTCGAAATCGCGCAGGTTGACGTCGTTGCCGAGCGTCGCTCCCACGATCCGCCCGGCCGGCGAGACCGCGACGACGATCTCCGGCTCGGGATTGTTCCAGCTCGAACCGGGATGGATGCCGACATGCGCGCCGAAGCCCACCGCGCTCATCGGCTGGCCCTTGGTGAAGATCTCGGCATCCGGGCCGATGCCGACCTCGAGATATTGCGACCACAGGCCGCGCTCGATCAGCGCCGCCTTCACCGCCATCGCCTGTTCCGAGCCGGGGCGCAGGGCACGCAGGTCGGCGCCGATCAGCCGGTCGAGATCGGCGCGGATCTGCGTCGCCTTCTCCGGCGCGCCGCGCGCCTGTTCCTCGATCACCCGCTCCAGCAGGCTGACCACGAAGGTGACGCCCGAAGCCTTGACCGCCTGCAGGTCGACCGGCGCGAGCAGCCAGGGGCGCGACGGATCGCGCGTCGCCTCGTCGCTGTTGGCGAGAATCTCGTCCACGCGCCCGATCGTCTGCCCCGCCGCCGCGCGGGCGTGCCCGGCCGGGTCGTCGAGGGCGAACAGCGCGGAGGACGTCGGCACCGCGCGGCTGGTGATGTCGATCAGCTCGGCGCCGCGCAGCGCCACCACCACCGGCCCCACGCCGGGCAGCCAGGCGCGGCCGACCAGGGCCGCGCGGTCGGCATCCTCGGGCAACGCGTCGTCCACACGGATCGGGTCTGTCATCTGCGGTCTCCCCCTGTCATTGGCCGGTCAGGCTCCACCGAGCATAGAGCGCCACGGCGGTGGCGCAACGCGACGGCGGGAATGGGCGCCCTGCGCGGCGCGCCCGGTCAGGCCGGGCCGAGCGCCTCGATCGCGGCGGCGATGGCGAAGATCCGCCGGTCCGTCTCCGCCACGCCGCAGACCATCAGCCCCACCGGGGCCGCGCCGGGCGCATTGAGCGGCAGCGAGATCGCGCAGCCATCGATCATGTTGATCAGCGTCGGGTTGCGCAGCACCCGCAGATTGGCCGCGGTGAAGGCCGCGTCGTCGTCGAGATCGGCGATGCGCGGCGGCAGGATGGCGACGGTCGGCATCAGCAGCGCGTCATGCGGGGCGAGCCGCGCCCGCGCCCGCGCCACCAGATCGGCGCGGCCGGCCAGCAGGTCGATGTAATCCGCCGCCGAAAGTTCCGCCCCCCGGCGCAGCCGCACCAGCACGCGCGGATCATACGCCTCGGCACCGCGCGCCAGCAGCGCGCGATGCCAGGCATGGCTCTCGGCCGCGGTCAGCCCGCCGCGCGCGTTCAGCTTCGCGACCTCGGCGAATTCCGGCATGGCGATGGTCTCGATCCGCGCCCCCGCCGCGGACAGGCGGCGCAGCGCCGCGTCGAACCCGGCGGCGACCTCGTCGTCCAGCGCATCGAGCGCGACGTCGCGCGGCACCGCGAGCCGCAGCCCGGCCAGTTCCGCCGGCGCCGGCGGGGCTTCCGGCGTGCCGGCCATGATCGAATCGAGCAGCGCGCAGCAGCCCACCGAGCGCGCCAGCGGCCCGACCGAGTCGAGCGAGGACGAAAGCGGCACCACGCCCTCGCGCGGAATCCGCCGCGCCGTCGGCTTGAAGCCGACGAGATCGTTGAACACCGCCGGAATCCGGCACGAGCCGCCGGTGTCGGTGCCGATGCCGGCATGCGCCATCCCCGCCGCCACCGCGACCGCCGAGCCCGAGGACGAGCCGCCCGGAATCCGCCGCTCCTCGCGCCGCCAGCGCGCCGGCGGCGTGCCGTAATGCGGGTTGGTGCCGATGCCGGAATAGGCGAACTCGGTCATGTTGGTGCGGCCGATCGGCACGAAGCCCATCCGCCGCAGCCGGGCGATCGCGGGCGCGTCCTGCGCCGCCG
>NZ_AFPR01000493.1:0-9689 GCF_000219295.1 Acidiphilium sp. PM | reverse complement strand
CCGGGCCGAGATCGTAGCAGCCTGAAGCGGTGCGATGCACGAGGCTTCGCCCGCCGATTCGCGAACGCGCCTCGATCACCGCGACATCCTGGCCCGCTTCCTGCGCGCGTGCCGCGAGGGCGAGCCCGGCAAGGCCCGCCCCGACCACGATCAGGTCGTGCATGGCGTCAGGCGGCCGCCGGCAGATGGCCGCTCTTGCGGTAGAGCAGCGCCCCGTCGGCGCTGGCCAGCGCGAGCCGGCTGCCGGCGGGCAGCCGCAGCCATGTGCCGGCGCCGAGCGTCGCGCCGTCCCGCGCGATCGACCCCTCGACCACGAAAATCTCGACCCCGCGCGGATATGCCTGCTCCGCGCTCTCGATCCCGGCGGCGAGGCGGATCATGTCCACCTGCTCCCAGGGCGCCGAAAACAGCAGCGCTTCCGACCACCCCGGCGCCCGCTCGCGCCACAGCCCGGGATCGGTGGTATCGATGCGCACCGGCGCGGCCTCTTCCGGCGGCATCTGCCGCAGCTTCACCAGGATCGTCGCCCCCGGCGCGCTGGAGGGCGTGTGCCGCGACCCGGGCGGATTGCGCACGTAATGCCCGCGCGGAAAATCTCCGGTCTCGTCCGAGAACACGCCGTCCAGCACCAGGAATTCCTCGCCCTCGTCATGCCGGTGCGGGCTGAAGGCCGAACCCGGCGCGTAGCGCACCAGCGAGGTCGCCCGCGCCACCTCGCCGCCGTCGCGCTCCAGCATCCGTCGCTCCACGCCGGCCATCGGCGAGGCGATCCAGTCGAGCGCCGCCGAATCGACGAGCGCCGGCTGGCGAAGATCGGCGTTGATCTGCATGTCTGCTCCTTTCGGCCCGTGGCCGGTCCCAAACACATTCTATCGCCTGCATATGGCCTGTTTCGTGCCGAGGGCAAACCGCTGTTGCCTTGCCGGTCTATTGTATTTTCCCGACCGACCCATATCCTGAGCGCAGGGAAGGCGCGCTGCGGCCGCCGTCAGCAACTGGAAGATGAGGAATCGATCATGGTGAAATTCGGTCTTGCCCAGCCGGTCAAGCGCGTCGAGGATTCGCGGCTGCTGCGCGGCGCTGGACAATATACCGACGACGTTCCGGGCGAGGGCGCGCTGCACCTGCACGTCCTGCGTTCGCCGCACGCCGCCGCGACGATCACCGGGATCGACGCCGAGGCCGCCCGCGCGGTGCCGGGCGTCGTCGCCATCGTCACCGGCGCGGATCTCGCCGCCGAGGGCATCGCGCCGATTCCCTGCATGGTGCCGATCAAGAACCAGGACGGCACGCCGCGCGCCCAGGCCGATCGCCCGGCCCTCGCCCAGGGCGCGGTGCGCCATGTCGGCGAGCCGGTGGCCTATATCGTCGCCGAAACCGCGCAGGCCGCGCGCGATGCCGCCGAGCTGGTCGATGTCCGCTACGACACGAAGCCCTCGATCACCGATCTGGCCAGCGCGATGTCCGACAGCGCGCCGCGCGTGCATGACGACGCGCCGGCCAACCGCGTCTTCGACTGGGCGGTGGGCGACGCCGCGAAGGTGGACGAGCTGTTCGCCGCCGCCGCGCATGTGACGAAGCTGCGCATCGTCAACAACCGCATCGTCGTCAACTCGCTGGAGCCCCGCGCCGCCCGCGCCGAGTTCGACGCGGCGTCCGGCCGCTGGACGCTGACCACCAACACCCAGGGCGGCTGGCTGCTGAAGGACTGCCTCGCCGGCGCCGTGTTCAAGGTGGAGCCGGCGAAGTTCCGCGTCATCACCCCGGATGTCGGCGGCGGCTTCGGCATGAAGCTGTTCGTCTATCCCGAGCATGTCATGGTCTGCCACGCCGCCCGCAAGCTGGGCCGGCCGGTGAAATGGACCTCCGAGCGCAGCGAGGCGTTCCTCTCCGACACGCATGGGCGCGACCACATCACCATCGGCGAGCTGGCGCTCGACGCCGATCACCGGATCACCGCCATGCGGGTGACGGACACGGCGAACATGGGCGCCTATCTCTCGAATTTCGGTCCCTTCATCCCGACCCTCGCCGGCACCAAGGTGCTGGCCAGCGTCTATGGCATGAAGGCGATCCATGCGCGGGTGTTCGGCGTGTTCACCAACACCGTGCCGGTCGACGCCTATCGCGGCGCCGGCCGCCCGGAGAGCAACTATCTCGTCGAGCGGCTGATCGACGCCGCCGCCCGCGAACTCGGGATCGACCGCGCCGAGCTGCGCCGCATCAACATGGTGCCGGCGAGCGCCATGCCCTTCACCACCGCGATGGCGCAGACCTACGATTCGGGCGATTTCCACAAGGTGCTCGACCATGCGCTCGACATGATCGACTGGAAGGGCTTCCCCGCCCGCCGCGCGAAGTCGGCTGCCGCCGGCAAGCGGCGCGGCATCGGCATGGCCTATTACCTCGAGGCGACCGGCGGCGCGCCGGAGGAGCGCGCCGAGATCCGCTTCACCAGGGATGGGCATGTCGATGTCTATGTCGGCACCCAGTCCACCGGCCAGGGCCATGAAACCGCCTATGTGCAGCTGGTGAACGACCGGCTCGGCATCGATCCTGACAAGATCCGCGTCCGCCAGGGCGATACCGACACGATTCCGCAGGGTGGCGGCACCGGCGGCGCGCGCAGCCTTTATTCCGAGGGCCAGGCCATCGCGCTGACCACCGCGACCATTCTCGAAAAGGGCCGCAAGGCCGCGGCCGATCATCTGGAGGCCGCGGAGGCCGACATCGTGTTCCAGGACGGCGCGTTCCGCATCGTCGGCACCGACCGGGCGATCGACGTCATCACCCTGGCGGCGGACCTGCACGGCGATCAGGGCAACGCGCTCGATACCGCCGAGATCGCCAAGATCGAGAAGCACACCTTCCCGAACGGCTGCCACATCGCCGAGGTCGAGATCGATCCGGAAACCGGCGTCACCTCGGTGCTGCGCTATCTGGTGTGCGACGATGTCGGCACCATCGTGAATCCGATGATCGTGCGCGGCCAGGTGCATGGCGGCGTCGCCCAGGGGCTCGGGCAGGCGCTGCTGGAGAACACCGCCTACGACCCGGAGTCGGGCCAGCTCGTCGCCGGCAGTCTGATGGACTATGCGCTGCCCCGCGCCGACGACCTGCCGGATATCGAGGTGGAGTTCGTCTCGGTGCCCTGCGCCTCGAACCCGCTCGGCGTGAAGGGCGCGGGCGAGGCCGGCGCCGTCGGCTCGCCGCCGGCGCTGATCAACGCGGTGATCGACGCGCTTGCCGTCGACGGTATCCGCGAGATCGACATGCCGGCGACGCCCGAGCGCGTCTGGCAGGCGATCTCGGCGCGGCAGGCCGCTTGATCCACCTGGTCAAGCTCGCGGTCGGCGTGAAGGATCCCGGCCACCTGGCCGAGATCCAGCGCCGCCGCGCCGTGGCCGATCCGCCGCTGCGCCACCAGACCCGCAGCTTTCCCAAGCGCGCGGCGGAGCTGACCGATGGCGGGTCGATCTACTGGGTCATCACCGGCGCCGTGCTGGTTCGCCAGCGTGTGCTCGACGTCACCGAGGATGTCTGGGATGACGGCACGCGCTGCACCGGCCTCGTGCTCGACCCCACGCTCGTCCGGGTCGAGGCGCGGCCGATGAAGCCCTTCCAGGGCTGGCGCTACCTCGCGCCGGACGACGCGCCCGCCGACCTGCCGGAAGGCGGCCGCACTTCCGGCATCGAGGACCTGCCGCCGGCGCTGCGGCGCGACCTGCGCGCCCTGGCGCTGCTGCCATGACGCTCCGCCTGCCGTGGTCGCGCCCGTGCGTGCCGGTGATCCGGCTTGCCGGGCTGATCTCGCCGCGCGAGGGGGCGGTCAATCTCGAACGCTTTGCTTCGGCCATCGACCGCGGTTTCGACCTCGCGAAGGGCGGGACGAAGCTGCTGATCCTCGCGATCGAGAGCCCCGGCGGCTCGCCGGTGCAATCCGACCTGATCGGCCGGCATATCCGCCGCAAGGCTGAGGAGACCGGCGTGCGCGTTCTCGCCGTGATCGGCGATGTCGGCGCCTCGGGCGGCTACTGGATCGCCTGTGCGGGCGATGAGATCTTCGCCAATCCGATGTCGATCGTCGGCTCGATCGGGGTGGTCGGCGGCGGTTTCGGCCTGCATGACCTGATCCGCCGCTTCGGGATCGAGCGCCGCATCGTCACCGCCGGCGCCAACAAGCTGCGCAACGACCCGTTCTCGCCCGAACGGCCGGGGGACGCCGCATTCAACCAGGCGCTGCTCGACGACATTCACGATGCCTTCAAGGCGTGGGTGCGCGAGCGCCGCGGCGCCGCCCTGAAAGGCGACGACACGGTGTTCGACGGCTCCTACATGCTGGGTAGCGCGGCGAAGGCACGCGGTCTGATCGACGGATTCGGCGATGTGCGCGGCCTGATCACCGGGCGCTGCGGCCCGCGCGCGAAGCCGGTCTTTCTTGGCCCGAAGCGGAAATTCTCGCTGCTGCGGCTGTTTGGCCGCTCCAGCCTGATCGAACTCGCCAATGCGATGGAGGCCGAGGCGCTCACGCCGAAACTCGGCTGAGCGCCCCGGTCGCTTCGGCGTCTTACGACGCCTGGGTCACGAACTTGGTGGCGAGATAGGCCTCGATCGCCTCGGCGCCGCCTTCCCAGCCATAGCCGCTGTCCTTCATGCCGCCGAACGGCGTCTCGGGCAGGGCGATGCCGTGATGGTTGATCGAGATCATCCCCGATTCGATGCGGTCGCCCAGCGCCGTGACCGTTCTGGCCGACCGCGAATAGGCGTAGGCGGCGAGGCCGTATTCCAGCCGGTTGGCCTCGGTCACCGCGTCCTCGAAGGTCGAGAAACGGTTGACCAGCGCGAGCGGGCCGAACGGTTCCTCGTTCATCACCCGCGCCGTGGTCGGAATGTCGGTCAGCACGGTGGGCTGGAAGAAATATCCCTTGTTGCCGATCCGCTCGCCGCCTTCGGCCACCTTCGCGCCGTGCTTCGTCGCGTCGGCGATGAAGCCCTCGATCGCCGGGATGCGGCGCTCGTTGGCGAGCGGCCCCATCGTCGTGCCCTCCTCGAGCCCGTTGCCGACCTTGATTTTCCGGACCGCGCCGAGGAAGCGCTCCATGAACCCGTCATAGACGCTCTCCTGCACGAGGAAGCGCGTCGGCGCGACGCAGACCTGGCCGGCATTGCGGAACTTGTTGGCGGCGAGGATCTTCGCCGCCGCGTCGAGATCGGCGTCCTCGAAGACGATCGCCGGCGCGTGGCCGCCGAGTTCCATCGTCGCCCGCTTCATGTGCGCCCCGGCGAGGGCGGCGAGATGCTTGCCCACCGCGGTCGAGCCGGTGAAGGAGATCTTCCGCACCGCGCGGTGCGGGATCAGATATTCGGAAATCTCGGCCGGCACGCCGTAGACGAGGTTGAGCACGCCCGGCGGCAGCCCGGCGTCGGCGAAGGCGCGCACCAGCTCGGCGCAGGCGCCCGGCGTTTCCTCCGGCCCCTTCAGGATCACCGCGCAGCCGGCGGCCAGCGCGGCCGAGACCTTGCGCACCGCCTGGTTGATCGGGAAGTTCCACGGCGTGAAGGCGGCGACGATGCCGACCGGCTCCTTGACCACGAGCTGGTAGACGCCCGCCGCCCGCGCCGGGATCACCCGGCCATAGGTGCGCTTCGCCTCTTCGGCGAACCAGTCGATCACGTCGGCGGCGACCGTGGTTTCGCCCTTCGCCTCGGCGAGCGGCTTGCCCTGTTCCATCGTCATGATCGTGGCGATCTCGGGGATCCGCGCCCGGATCAGCTCGGCGGCCTTGCGCAGCAGCGCCGCGCGCTGGAATGCCGGCGTCGCCCGCCAGGTCGCATAGCCAGCCTCCGCCGCTGCGATCGCGGCGTCGAGATCCTCGCGCCCCGCATGGGCGGCGGTGCCGATCACCTCCTCGGTCGCCGGGTTGATCACGTCGAGCGTGCGGCCCGAGGCGGATTTCGTCCATGCCCCGCCGATATGCAGCAAAACGTCCTTGTACATCTATGATCCTGTCTCTGTGTCCTGTCTGGCCGCCGGTTCAGACGGTGGCCAGCACCTTGCGCAGCTTGTCGAACATCTCGTCGAGCTGGTCGTCGGTGGTGATGAAGAGCGGGGCGAAGATCACCGTATCGCCGGCAACCCGCAGCACCAGCCCCTGTTCGAAGGCGCGGCGCAGCACGGCGAAGCCACGCTTGCCCGGCCCGCCCTCGGGCGCGAGATCGACCGCGCCGAGCAGGCCGAAACCGCGGGTGTCGATGACGATCGGGACGTCGCGCAGTGCCGCGATGCGTTCGAGGAATTTCGGCGCCAGCGCCGCGCCGCGCGCGAACAGGTCATCCTCGCGGAAAATCTTCAGCGTCGCCAGCGCGGCGGCGCAGGCCACCGGATGCGCCGAATAGGTGTAGCCGTGGAAGAACTCCACCGCCTCCGGCCCGGCGGCATCGAGAATCGCCTGCTGCACGTCCTCCCGCACGGCGACGGCGGCCATCGGGATGTTGCCGTTGGTGATCGCCTTGGCCATGGTCAGCATGTCCGGCACCACGCCGAACGCATCCGCCGCGAAGGGCGCGCCGGTGCGGCCGAAGCCGCAGATCACCTCGTCGAAGATCAGCAGGATGCCGTGCTTCGTGCAGATCTCGCGCAGCCGCTCCAGATAGCCCTTCGGCGGCACCAGCACGCCCGTCGATCCCGCGATCGGCTCGACGATGCAGGCGGCGATGGTGTCGGCGCCATAGAGATCGATCATGCGCTGCAGATCGTCGGCGAGATCGACGCCGCCATGCTCGCCCTGGCCCATCTGGAAGCGGTTCTCGGGGATGTGCGTGTGCCGCATATGCGCGACGCCCGGCAGGCCGAGGCCGAATGCCTCGCGGTTCTTCACCATGCCGCCGACCGACCAGCCGCCGAAATTGACCCCGTGATAGCCGCGCGCCCGGCCGATGATCCGCTGCCGCTGCCCCTGGCCGCGCACGCGGTGATACTGGATCGCGACCTTGAGCGCGGATTCGACCGCTTCCGATCCCGAGCCGGCGAAGAACACGCGGTTCAGCCCGGCGGGCAGCATCTGCGCCAGTTCGGTGGCCAGCCGGAACGAGCCGGGCACGCCGAACTGGAAGGCCGGCGCGTAATCCAGCTCCTCGAGCTGCCGCGCCACCGCGTCGCGGATCTCGCGCCGCCCGTGTCCGGCCGGCGTGGTGTAGAGGCCGGAGACCGAGTCCAGCAGCTTCTCGCCCGCCGTATTCCAGTAATGCACCCCCTCGGCGCGGGCGATGATGCGCGGCGCATCATGGAACTGCTTGTTGGCGGTGAAGGGCATCCAGTGATGGATCAGCGGCTCGTTCGAGCGCGAAGCGGGCGGGTTCATGGAACGGTCCTCGCAGAAAGGAAATATCGTCAGCTTATTATTTTAATCGGAACACGCGCAAGCCTGGCGGTTGATGTGCCGTTTCGTGACAGTCTGTCGATTATCCTGAACACATCACCGTCGTTTCGCCGCCCCTTGGCCCGCGCCGCCGCCGGGCCTAAAAGCGGTGCTCGACTATAATGGGAGTTTAAATATATGAAACTGTTCAGGCATGGCGCCAGCGGCGCCGAACGTCCGGGAATTGTCGATGCCTCCGGCGCGCTGCGCGACCTCTCCGGCGTCATTGCCGAAATCGACGCCACCGTTCTCTCCGATGCCGGGCTTGCGCGCCTCGCCGCGCTCGACGCCGCGACGCTGCCGCTGGTGCCCGCCGGCACGCGGATCGGCGCGCCGGTTCCCCGGCCGGTCAATTTCATCTGCATCGGCCTCAACTATGCCGACCATGCGGCCGAATCCGGGCTCAAGGTGCCGGAGGAGCCGATCATCTTCCTCAAGGCCGGCAGCGCGTATTCGGGCCCGAACGACGATATCGTGATCCCGCCCGGCTCGAAGGAGACGGACTGGGAGGTCGAACTCGGCGTGATCATCGGCACCGGCGGCTCCCATATCGCCGAGGACGCGGCGCTCGATCACGTCGCCGGCTACTGCGTGGTCAACGATGTCAGCGAACGCGAATACCAGATCCGCCGCGGCGGCACGTGGGACAAGGGCAAGGGCTGCCCGAGCTTCGGCCCGACCGGCCCCTTCCTCGTCACCCGCGACGAGGTGCCCGATCCGCAGGCTCTCGATCTCTGGTGCGAGGTCGACGGCAAGCGGATGCAGAACGGCAACACGCGGACGATGATCTTCGGCGTGAAGACGCTGGTCTCCTATGTCAGCCGCTTCATCCGGCTCGAACCCGGTGACATCATCGCCACCGGCACACCGCCCGGCGTCGGCATGGGCATCAAGCCTGAGCCGGTCTTCCTGCGGCCCGGCCAGACCGTGCGCCTCGGCATCGCCGGGCTTGGCGAGCAGACGCAGAAGACGACCGGCGGCTGATTCGCGCCCGGCATGACCGGAAAGGCCGGATTGCCCGGTGCCGCGCGCGGGCTGTATTGCACCCCGGCGGCACCGGGCCCGGCCATCCGGACGCCGTGCCGCGCGATCTGGATTTTCGTTAATTCTCCTGCCATTGCCGCCGGGGCCAAGCTTCAGTAAAGGCCGATCATGCGCCGCTCGACCCTCACCCTTGTTCTCCTCCCCGCGATTCTCGCCGGCTGTGCCGTGCCCGGCCGAAGAACGCCCGGACCCTATGCCGGGGCGCCGTCGCTGGTCGACGTTGCGGCCCTCACCAGCTTCAACGGCCGCCTGCCGCTGGTCACCATCCCCGAATCCACGGAAATCTGGTCGCCATCGGTGAAATACGCGGTGGATGCCGCGTTGAAGATCAATCCCAAGGCGCGCTTCCGCGTCTATGTCACCGGCCCGACGGCGGGCGGTCCCGCCGCCGCCGAAATGGCGATGGCGCGCCTCGCGCCGCGCGCGGCCCAGGTCGCGGATGCCATCGTCGCCGACGGTGTCGCGCCCGATCACGTCTCGCTCGGCGCCTCGGCGCCGCTGCACGCGGTACCGCCGCCCGCAACACCCGAGATCGTGGTCTTCGCGAAGTAATGCCCGTCGCTGATCTGGCGACGGCCGCGCTGCGCCTTCTCGAACCGGAGACGGCGCACAACGCCGCCATTGCGGCGCTGCGCCTCGGCCTCGCCGGAAGGCAGCGTGTTCCCGCCGATCCGCGCCTCGCCATGCCGGCCTTCGGACGGACCATCGCCCTGCCGATCGGCCTCGCCGCCGGGTTCGACAAGAACGCCGCCGCCCTCGCCGGCCTGTCCCGCCTCGGCTTCGGCTTCGTCGAGGCCGGCACCGTCACCCGCCGGCCGCAGCCGGGCAATCCGAAGCCCCGCCTGTTCCGCCTCGAGGATGACGGCGCGCTGATCAACCGCATGGGCTTCAACAATCTCGGGATCGAGGGTTTCGCCGCCCGCCTTGCCAGGGCTGACCGCGCGCTCACGGCGCTCGGCGCCAATCTCGGCATCAACAAGGAGGGCGCCGATCCGCTGGCCGACTACCCCGCCCTGGTCGCCGCGGTCGCCCCGCATGCCGACTACGTCGCGATCAACGTCTCTTCGCCGAACACGCCTGGCCTGCGCGACTTGCAGGCCGCCGACCGTCTGGCCGCGATCCTCGACGCGATCCGCGCCGCCGTGCCCAACGCGCCGCCGCTCTTCGTCAAGCTGGCCCCCGATCTCGACGAGGCGGCGCTGCCCGAGCTGGTCGACATGGCGATCG
>NZ_AFPR01000494.1:0-5858 GCF_000219295.1 Acidiphilium sp. PM | reverse complement strand
GCTGGGCGGCGCTGGCGCGGCTGGCCGGCGGGGTTCAGGTGGTGGCCCTTGGCGGCATCGAGGGGCGGCGGATGCGGGCGCTTGGCCCGGCCTGCCGCGGTGTTGCGGCGATCGGGGCTTTGTCAAATCAGTGTCATACAGTGTGGCGTTGATACCACAGCGCAGCCAAATAGCCTTCACCGGCGCTTTCGGATGTTGCTTCCTGAGACTGAAATGCCTTTTATCCGCCTGTCTGACGCCTCGCCGCGACGGCTTTCGGGCCTTGAAGCGGCACAGGCGGCAAAGAATTCACGCCGGTCTGACCGGCAACATGGAGGTTTGAATGCGCAAGTATCTTCTGGCGTCTGCCGCATCGCTCGGCTTGATGGTCGCCGCGTCCGGTGCCGCTCACGCCCAGGCTGCCAAGGCCCCCGCTCCGGGTCAGATCGTCGTCCACCTGAACGGCCTGTTGAACGACCAGATCAACATGATCGGCGCGACGGGTGACAGCATCCAGGGCGGCAACAAGCTGAACCCGATCGGCATGTCCGGCTTCCTGCGCCTGTATCCGGGCTTCGACGGTACGACTGAGAATGGAATTCAGTATGGTGTCGCGACAGAGTTGCGCACCACTTACACGCCCGCTGGCGTCGGTACACACGAAGGCTTCGGGGCTGAAGGTGGTAATGGTTATACTACTTTAGCTATCCGTCGTGCTTACGGATATATCGGAACACCTCAGACCGGTTTCGTTCGATTTGGGCAGACTGATGGTATTTGGTGGCTGCTAGCGACCGGCGAATACTATAATTTCGGCGATGGCAATTTGTGGAATTCTGATGGTGGTGTTGGTACGGCTGTGCCGTCTCCTGATGCACCAAAGGGACTCTTCACGTCAGCTGGTGCGCTCTACACCACCAACAAAATCGTCTACATCTCGCCTGACGTCGACGGCTTCAAGGCTGGCTTCGACTTCGAGCCAAATTCAAATGCTTTTAACGAGGGGGCGCTTTGCACAATTGGTTCACAAAATTGTGCAACACTTGCCAGCGGCGTAAGTGGTGCTGGCAGCGCGCGCCGCAAGAACACCATCACGGGCGGTCTGGAATATTCTGGCGAGTTCAACGGCACGGGCGTGACCCTCGCGGTTGATTACCTGCATGCGGCGCCGATCGGTGTCAGCTCGGGCACGTTCACTGTCGGCACGCACAGCTACACCGGCTACAAGTCGATGGGCATCGCCGAGTTCTCGGGCCAGGTGAAGTATGCCGGGTTCACGCTGGGCGCGAACGTCAAGACCGGTCAGGTGAACGATGGCTACCACTTCCTGCTGCCGGGCCAGCGCGACCTGCTCTTCTATGAAGTGACCGGCATCTACGATTTCGGCCCCTACACGGTCGGCGCCTACTACTTCAACAATCAGTCCGCCGGGGCATACTATTTGGGTTCGGGCTATGGCCGCACCGCGACCAACTACGGCATCGCCGTCGGCGCGAACTACGCCCTCAGCAAGAACCTCGGCCTGTATGCGACCTATCTCTATGGTCACCGTCACCAGGCCGGCTACAACTTCATCACCAACGACTCCACTGTCGCGACCGGCTACGACAACGTGCAGTCCCAGGCGTTCAGCCTCGGTGCCGCTCTGAAGTGGTAATCTGACCCGAAAGGTGTTCAGGTGGGGCGGCGGAGCGATCCGCCGCCCTTTTCATTTGCCGGTGCCGCGTGGCGGTTGTCGCCTGGCGGCCTTGAGGGCGTTGTTTGGCGGCCTTGAGGGCCGTAGTTTGGCGGCCTTGATGGCCGCGCGGGCCTTGGCGCGGCCGCGCGGCAAGGTTAAAGACCATCGTTGCCGGCCGGATCCTCCGGTCCGAACTGCGGAGACGAATGTGCGCTTTCCAGACATGACCTGCCCGAACAACTTCCTCCGGCCTGCTCTGAAAGCCGCGGCGCTGGGCTCCGCGCTCGCGCTCGTGGCGTGCAGCAACGCGAAGCAGCCCAACCTGCCGAACATGGAAACCTATCGAACCCCGCAGGCGATGGCCTCCAGCGGCAATGGCGGGCTCGGCACGCTGTTCACGTTCGGCGGCAAGAGCCACGCGGAGCAGACCGGTGTGGCGGTCAATGCCTATCTCTGGCGTGCCTCGCTCGTCACGCTCAGCTTCATGCCGCTGGCCTCGGCGGACCCCTTCGCCGGCGTGATCGTGACCGACTGGTATTCGCCGCCGGCCAAGCCGGACCGGCGCTTCAAGGTGTCCGCCTATGTGCTCGGCACCACGCTGACCGCCAACAACCTGAAGGTCTCGGTCTTCGAGCAGGATCGCCAGGGCGGCGCCTGGGTCGACCAGCCGGTCGATCCCGCGGTTGCCAACGGCCTCGAGGATCGCATCCTCGCCCGCGCCGCCCAGCTGAAGGCGGCGGGGCAGCTGAACGGCTGAGACCATGGACCAGACCACGCACGACGCCTCCGCCTATGATTTCACCGCCGCCGAGGCGCGCTGGCAGGCGGCGTGGGAGGCGCGGAACTGCTTCGCCACCGCCGACGCGCCGCAGGGCGGCCGGCGGAAATGCTACGTGCTGGAGATGTTCCCCTACCCGTCGGGGAAGATCCATATGGGCCATGTGCGGAACTACGCGATCGGCGACGTGATCGCCCGCGCGCGGCGGGCCCAGGGCTATGACGTGCTGCACCCGATGGGCTGGGACGCGTTCGGCCTGCCGGCCGAGAACGCGGCGCGGGAGCGCAATGTCGATCCCGCCAAATGGACGCGCGACAACATCGCGGCGATGAAGGCCGACCTGAAGCGCGTCGGCCTCTCGGTCGACTGGTCGCGCGAATTCGCCACCTGCGACCCGGAATATTACGGGCACCAGCAGAAGCTGTTCCTCGACCTCTGGCGCGCCGGCCTGGCCTATCGGCGCGAGTCGGCGGTGAACTGGGACCCGGTCGACATGACCGTGCTCGCCAATGAGCAGGTGATCGACGGGCGGGGCTGGAAATCCGGCGCGCCGGTGGAAAAGCGCAAGCTGCGCCAGTGGTTCTTCCGCATCACCGATTTCGCCGCGGACCTGCTCGCCGGGCTCGACACGCTGGAGAACTGGCCCGAGCGGGTGCGGACCATGCAGCGCAACTGGATCGGCCGCTCCGAGGGCGCAGAATTCACCATCCGGCTGGCGGCGCCGTGCGGCGGGATCGAGAGCGTGCCGGTCTATTCCACGCGGCCGGACACGCTGTTCGGCATGAGCTTCGTCGCCCTGGCGCCGGATCATCCGCTCGCCACCGCCGTTGCCGCGGCCAATCCCGAGGCCGCCGCCTTCATCGCCGAGTGCCAGAGTGCTGGCACCTCCGAAGCCGCGATCGAGGCGGCCGAGAAGCGCGGGTTCGATACCGGCCTGCGCGTCGTCCACCCCTTCGATCCGTCGCGGACCCACCCGGTCTGGATCGCCAATTTCGTGCTGATGGACTACGGCACGGGCGCGATTTTCGGCTGCCCGGCGCATGACCAGCGCGACCTCGATTTCGCCCGCAAATACGGGCTGGACGTTACCGTCGTCGTAGCACCCAAGGACGATCCGGGCCTCGCGGTGGGGGATGTCGCCTTCACCGGCGATGGCGTGATCGTCAATTCCGGCTTCCTCGACGGTCTCGCCGTCACGGCGGCGAAGTCCCGCGCCATCGCCGAGCTCGAATCGCGCGGCGCCGGCAAGGGCGTGGTCAACTGGCGCCTGCGCGACTGGGGCGTGTCGCGTCAGCGCGCCTGGGGCTGCCCGATCCCGATGATCCATTGCGAGGTCTGCGGCACCGTTCCCGTGCCGGAAAAGGACCTGCCGGTGCGGCTGCCGGACGACCTGCCGTTCGACCGGCCGGGCAACGCGCTCGACCATCACCCGAGCTGGAAGCACGTGGCCTGCCCGCAATGCGGCGCGGCCGCCCAGCGCGAGACCGACACGTTCGACACCTTCGTCGATTCCTCGTGGTATTTCGCCCGGTTCTGCGCCCCGCACGCGCCCGTGCCGGCGGACCCGGCGGCGACCTCGCACTGGATGCCGGTCGATCACTATATCGGCGGCATCGAGCACGCGATCCTGCACCTGCTGTACGCCCGCTTCTTCACCCGGGCGATGCACCGGCTCGGCCAGGTCGGCGTCGCCGAGCCCTTCGCCGGCCTGTTCACCCAGGGCATGCTCACGCACGAGAGCTACCGCACCGAGGACGGCAAGTGGCTCTACCCCGAGGAGGTGATCCGCCACGCCGATCACGCGACGACGCTGGATGGCCGCAAGGTGATCGTCGGGCCGATCGAGAAGATGTCGAAATCGAAGCGCAACACGGTCGATCCCTCGGCCGTGATCGCCCGCTTCGGCGCCGACACCGCGCGGTGGTTCGTGCTGTCGGACAATCCGCCGGAGCGCGACGTGGAATGGACCGAGGCGGGGGCGCAGGGCGCGTTCCGCTATGTCCAGCGGCTGTATCGTCTCGCCCGCAGCGTCGCCGCCGACCGGGCGGACGACGTGGCGCTGGAGCGCGCCGAGGGCGAGGCCCGCAAGCTGCGGCAGGCGACGCATCGCACCATCGCCGCGGTGACCGAGGCGATCGACGGTTTCGCCTTCAACGTCGCCATCGCCCGGCTCTACGAGCTGGCGAACGCCATCGCCGAGACCGAGGGGCGGGATGCGCCGGGGCTGCCGGCGGCGCGGCGGGAGGCGATGTCGGCGCTGATCCGCCTCGCCGCGCCGATCATCCCGCATGTCGCGGAAGAGGCGAACGCGCAGGTCTCGCCGGAGGCCGGGCTGGTCGTCAACCAGCCCTGGCCGGTCGCCGAGCCGGAGCTGCTCAGGCGCGATTCGGTGACGCTTGCGGTGCAGATCATGGGCAAGCTGCGCGGCACGATCGAGCTGCCGCCGGGGGCGGACGCCGAAACCGCCATCGCGGCGGCGATGGCCGAGCCGCGCATCGCGCAACTTCTGGAAGGGGCGACGATCGTCAAGCGCATCCACGTTCCCGACCGGATCGTGAACTTTGTCGTCCGTCCTTAAGATCCTGCCCCTCGCGAGCCTGCTCGCGCTCGCGGGGTGCGGGTTCCGCCCGCTATATGGCGGCGGCCAGGCGGGAACCGCCGTCGTCTCGCAGCTCGACGAGATCGATGTCGGCCTGCTGCCGGACCGGCAGGGGCAGTTGCTGCGCCAGGCGCTCGAAGCCGAGTTGCAGCGCGCCGGCGCGCCGTCCTTCTATCGCTACCATCTCGCGGTCGACTATGGCTGGAACGTGCAGATCGTGGGCGTGCAGCCGGACAGCTCGAACACCCGAAACCGCTACATCGCCACCGCGCAATGGACGCTGACGCCCGAAGGCGACCGGAGCCGGATCATCGCCCGCGGCTCGACGCAGGCGATGGATGCGATCGACAACATCGACAACCAGAACTTCGCGGGCACCCTGGATCAGGGCGTGCTGCGCCATCGCTTCGCGAAGCGGCTCGCCCGGCAGATCACCCAGCAGCTCGCGGTCTATTTCCGCAATCACCCCGACCGGGGGTAAGCCGGTGAAGATCGACGCCCGCCACGTCGAGACATTCCTCGCCGATCCGGGCCGCGCGCGGTTCGTTCTTGTCTACGGACCCGACACCTCGCTGGTTGCCGAACGGGCGCGCCGGCTGGCGAAGCTGGTCGCGGGATCGCTCGACGATCCGTTCCGGCTCACCGAACTCGATGCCGACACCGCCGAGCGCCTGCCCGAGGAAGCCGGGGCGCAGGCCTTCGGCGGCGGCCGCCGGGTGGTGCTGCTGCGCGATGCCGGCGACCGGCAGGTGGCACCCGTCGAGGCCGCGCTGGAGGGGAAGGGCGATGCCCTCATCGTCGCCATCGGCGGTGATCTGCCGGGG
>NZ_AFPR01000495.1:0-20565 GCF_000219295.1 Acidiphilium sp. PM | reverse complement strand
GTCGCCGCCGGCGTTGCCGCCTTCCGCGCGCACGAGGCGGATCTCGTCGTCGCGATCGGCGGCGGCAGCGCGCTCGATTGCGGCAAGACCATCGCCCTCGCCGCCGCGACCGACCGGCCGCTCTGGGATTTCGAGATCACCCTCGCCGCCCCCGCGCTCGACCGGCCAATGGTGCCCATTCTCGCGGTGCCGACCACCGCCGGCACCGGCTCGGAAGTCGGCCGCGCCTCGGTCATCACCGACGAGGAGGCCGCCCGCAAGGTGATCCTGCTGCACCCGCAGATGCTGCCGCGCCTCGTCATGCTCGATCCCGAACTCACCATCGGCCTGCCCGCGACCCTCACCGCCTGGACCGGGATGGACGCGCTCGCCCACAATCTCGAAGCCTATTGCATCGACGCCTGGCACCCGATGGCGGACGGCGTCGCCGTCGAGGGGATGCGGCTGATCCATGGCAGCCTCGTCACCGCGACGACCGATGGCCGCAACCTCGCCGCCCGCGGCACCATGCTCGCCGCCGCCTCGATGGGCGCGACCGCCTTCCAGAAGGGCCTCGGCGCGATCCATTCGCTCAGCCACCCGATCGGCGCGCACTGCCACGCCCATCACGGCCTGACCAACGCCGTGCTGATGCCCTACGTGCTGGAATTCAACCGCCCGGCGATCGAGCCGAAAATCGTGCAGGTCGCGCGCTGCCTCGGCATCGGGGGCGGGTTCGAGGGCTTCCGCGACTGGGTGATCGACCTGCGGAAGGCGCTTGGCATCCCGCACACGGTGGAGGCGCTGGGCGTCACCGCGCCGATGCTCGACCAGCTTTCCGAGGAAGCCTTCCGCGATCCGAACACGCCGGACAATCCCCGCCCGGCCGACACCGCCGCCCTGCGCCGCATCCTCGCCGCCGCCCTCGAAGGCCGGCTCGACGGCCTGTCCCGCTGAACCGTGACCGTTTCCGTTCCATGCGCGGGACGGAAACGGCGCGTCTCAATATACGACTATTTTCTTATTATTGTATAACAGCCAAGAATGACTTGTTGTCATCGCCGGATTTAACCGGGGCTTTACCTGTGGATGATAGCAATGACTCATGCAACAGGTGATCAACCGGTCTCCTCTTTCTGACAACGCGCCCGACGACGACAGCAATGTCGCGATCATCGGCGTCGCGCAGGCCGTCTGGGCCGAGATGGCGCTGCATGGCATCGTGCCGACGCCGCACGCCTATGAGATCTGTTTCGCCTATCGCAGGGGCGACAACCCGACCCTTTGCGACTTTATCGACCAGCACCACCCGAATCTTGCGAACCTCACGCCGGACGCGATCGAGTCGCTGCACGCGCGCTTCTTCAATGACTCGTCCGTCAGCGAGGACCTCGCGAGCAACGTGCTGGGTCTGCAGGAAGCCGCGGACACGCTTGTCGGCCATATCACCGGCAATCAGTCCGCGCTCAGGGACTATGGCGACACGCTCGCCGGCTGGGCGAAACGCCTCGACCATGAGCCGACCATCGCGAGTCTCGTTGCCGCGGTCGCGGCGCTGACGGCGGAAACCACCCGCGCCGCCGCGCGCAACCGTGCGCTCGAGGAAAAACTCGCGAACTCGGTCCAGCGGATCAACCGGCTAAGGCAGTCCCTCAGCGTCGCCCGGGCGGAAGCCACCACCGATTCCCTGACGGCCATCACCAACCGCCGCGCCTTCGACACCAAGGCACGGCGGTTCATCACCCAGACGCGCGGCGCGGCCCCGCTCGTCGCCTGCCTCGTCCTGTTCGATATCGACAACTTCAAATGGTTCAACGACGTCCATGGCCACCAGACCGGTGACCTGATCCTCCGCCTCGTCGCGCGCCTGCTGTCCGACAGCGTCAAGGGCCGCGACACCGTCGCCCGCTATGGCGGCGAGGAATTCGCGGTGCTGCTCGCCGGAGCGGATCTCAGATCGGCCATTTCCGTGGCACGGCAGATCTGCCAGTCGATGGCCGATCGCAAACTGGTCAAGCGTTCCTCGGGCCAGCAGCTGACCCAGGTTACCCTGTCCGCCGGCGTCGCCCAGTTCATCGGCGGCGAAAACCTCGCGAGCTGGGTCAGCCGCGCAGATGCGGCACTCTACCGGGCCAAGGAACTCGGCCGCAACCGCGTCTGCAGCGAACTCGACCTGGCCGGCTGACCGGCCCGGCCGGTTCGTGCTAGAGCGGCCTCATGCCGCACGCCGATTTCGTCCATCTCCGCGTCCACTCCGCCTATTCCCTCTCCGAAGGCGCCATCAAGCCGGACAAGATCGCCACCCTCGCGCGCGACAACGCGATGCCCGCCGTCGCCATCACCGACACCTCGAACCTGTTCGGCTCGATCGAGTTCTCCCAGGCCTGCATGGGCAAGGGCGTGCAGCCCATCGTCGGCTGCCAGATCGGCCTTGCCCGAACCGACCTGCCGCGGCTGCCGCCCGACCCGCTGGTGCTGCTCGCGAAGGACGCCACCGGCTTCGCCAATCTCTCGAAACTCTCCTCCCGCAGCTTTCTCGACACCGAACCCGGCCTCCGCCCGCAAATCAGCCTCGATACGCTGCGCGACCATCACGAGGGCCTGTTCCTCCTCACCGGCGGCCGCTTCGGCCCGGTCGGCCGCCTGCTCGGCGACGGCCAGCGCCCCGAGGCCGCGCGCCTGCTCGCCGCCCTCGCCGAAACCTTCCCCGACCGTCTCGCCGTCGAGCTGGAACGTCACGACCTGCCAACCGAGCGCGCGGTCGAGCCAGGGCTGATCACGCTGGCGGACGAAGCCGGCCTGCCGCTCGTCGCCACCAACGAATGCTTCTTCGCCACCGAGACGATGCACGAGGCGCATGACGCGCTGCTCTGCATCGCCGAAGGCCGGGTTCTCTCCGAGGCCGAGCGCCGCCGCGTAACACCGCATCACTGGTTCAAGCCGGCGGCGGAGATGCGCCGCCGCTTCGCCGACCTGCCCGATGCCTGCGACAACACGCTGGCCATCGCCCGGCGCTGCGCCATCGCCGCCCCCACCCGCAAGCCGCTGCTGCCGATCTGCCCCAAGGTGCGCGACGGCGCGACCGAGGCGGAAACCCTCCGCGCCATGGCCGAGGAAGGCCTCGCGCTCCGCCTCGCCGCGATGAACGCCGATGCGGCGACGGCGGCGAAATACCGCGAGCGCCTCGCCCTCGAACTCGGCATCATCGAGCAGATGGGCTTCCCCGGCTACTTCCTGATCGTGGCCGACTTCATCCAGTGGGCGAAATCCCAGGGCATCCCGGTCGGCCCCGGCCGCGGCTCGGGCGCCGGCTCGCTCGCCGCCTGGGCGCTGCTGATCACCGATATCGACCCGATCCCCTTCAACCTGCTGTTCGAGCGCTTCCTCAACCCCGAGCGCGTCTCGATGCCGGATTTCGACATCGATTTCTGCCAGGAGCGGCGCGACGAGGTGATCGCCTATGTCCGCCGCGAATACGGTGCAGACCGCGTCGCCCAGATCATCACCTTCGGCAAGCTCCAGGCCCGCGCCGCGGTGCGCGACGTCGGCCGCGTGCTCGGCCTGCCCTATGGCCAGGTCAACAAGGTCGCCGAGATCGTGCCCAACAACCCGGCCAAGCCGATCCCGCTGGCCGAGGCCGTGGATGCCGAGCCCCGCCTGCGCGAGATGCGGGACTCCGATGAATCGGTGAAGCGCCTGATCGAGATCGCGATGCAGGTCGAGGGCCTCTACCGCCACGCCTCCACCCATGCCGCCGGCGTCGTCATCGGCGACCGCCCGCTGGACGAGCTTGTCCCGCTCTACAAAGACCCGCGCTCGGACATGCTCATCACCCAGTATTCGATGAAGCATGTCGAACAGGCCGGCCTCGTGAAGTTCGACTTCCTCGGCCTGACCACGCTGACCATCATCAGCCGCGCGCTGAACTTCCTCGACGGCCTCGGTACCCCGGTCGACATCGCGAAGATCCCGCTCGACGATGCGAAAACCTACGAAATGCTCTCCCGCGCCGAGGCCGGCGGCGTGTTCCAGTTCGAAACCCAGGGCTTCCGCGACGTGCTGCGCCAGATGCGCCCCGACCGGTTCGAGGACCTGATCGCCGCCGTCGCCCTCAACCGCCCGGGCCCGATGGCCAACATCCCCGCCTATTGCGCCCGCAAACACGGCGAATCCTGGGAAAGCCCCGACCCGTCGATCCACGAGATCCTCTCCGAGACCTACGGCATCATGGTCTACCAGGAGCAGGTCATGCAGATCGCCCAGAAAATGGCGGGCTACAGCCTCGGCGCCGCCGACCTGCTGCGCCGCGCCATGGGCAAGAAGATCCGCGCCGAGATGGAGGCGCAGCGGAAAATCTTCGTCGAGGGCGCGGTCGCGCGCGGCACCGCCGAGGCCAAGGCCGTCGAGGTGTTCGACCTGATGGCGAAATTCGCCGATTACGGCTTCAACAAATCCCACGCCGCCGCCTACGCGCTGGTCTCCTACCAGACCGCCTGGCTGCGCGCGAACCACCCCGCCGCCTTCATCGCCGCCTCGATGAGCCTGTCCCAGGCCAACCACGAGAAACTCGCCGCCCTCAAACAGGACGCGGTGCGGATCGGCATTCCCGTCCTGCCGCCTGACATCAACGCCTCTGCGGCCGATTTCACCGTCGAACGCCAGGCGGACGGCACGCTCGCCATCCGCTACGCCCTCGCCGCGATCAAGCGCGTCGGCGCCGGCGCGATGCAGGACGTGGTGCGCGCCCGCGCCAACCGCCCCTTCGCCGACCTCGCCGATTTCGCCGCCCGCGTCGATCCCCGTGCGCTCAACAAGGCGCAGATCGAGCAGCTCGCCCGCGCCGGCGCCTTCGACCGGATCGACCCCAACCGCGCCCGCGTCGCCGCCGGCGCCGAGCTGCTGGTCCGCCGCGCCCAGGCCGAAGCCGAATCCCGCGCCTCCGGCCAGATCAACCTGTTCGGCGACGCCGCCGCCCCCGAACCCCTGCCCCTGCCCGACGTGCCGGACTGGCCGGCCTTCGAGCGGCTGAGCTTCGAGGCCGAGGCGGTGGGCTATCACCTTACCGCCCACCCGCTCGATGCCTACGACACCGTGCTGCGCCGCCTCGGCGTCGTTCCCTCGAACCTGATCGAGGCGCGGGCGAAGGCCGGCATCGGCCGGGTCAAGCTCGCCGGCGCCGTGGTCGGCCGCAAGGAGCGCACCACCCGCACCGGCAGCCGCATGGCCTGGGTCATGCTGTCCGACCAGGCCGGCGGCTTCGAGGTCACGCTGTTCTCCGAACTCCTCGCCACCGCGCGCGAGCTGCTCGCCGAGGGCGCGATGCTGCTCGTCACCGCCGATCTGCGGCTCGATGGCGAAAGCCTGCGCGTCACCGCGGTCGATGTCGAACCGCTCGACAAGGCGGCGGCCAATGCCGGCGCGGGGCTGCGCATCACCGTCGAGGGGCGCGAGGCGCTCGGCTCGATCCGAGCGCTGCTGGAGCGCGAGGGCCGCGGCAAGGGCCGCGTGCTGCTCGCCCCGCGGATCGACACCGGTGCCCGGCTCGACATCGCACTGCCCGGCGGCTTCAACGTCTCGCCCCGCCTCGCCCAGGCGATGAAGATGATCCGCGGCGTCGCCGAGGTGGCGGAGCTCTGATCCGCCATCTTGCCCTCGGCGGCAGGCGCGTCCCATATTCGTGAAAACGCCGCACGCTTGCGCGGCACCGCGAGGAGACCACCATGACCAGCACCGCCATCGCCGGCTGGGCGCACACGCGTTTCGGCAAATCCGACAGCCCCGATCTCGAGGATCTCCTGGCCGAGGCCGCCACCGGCGCCATCGCCCATGCCGGGATCGACCCGAACGAGATCGACGCCGTCTTCGTCGGCAACTTCAACAACGGCTTCACCAGGCAGGATTTCCCCTCCTCGCTGCCGATGCAGGCCGTCCCCGAACTCCGCTTCAAGCCGGCGACGCGTTACGAGAACGCCTGCGCCTCCGGCTCCGCCGCCATCCATGCGGCGCGGGATTTCATCGCCGCCGGCCGCGGCCGCATCGCGCTGGTTCTCGGCGGTGAGAAGATGACCGCCTGCCCCAAGGAGCAGGTCGGCGAAAACCTCCTCGGCGCCTGCTACCGGCGCGAGGAGGGCGACATCCAGGCCGGGTTCGCCGGTGTGTTCGGCCGCATCGCCGAGAGCTATTTCCAGCGCTTCGGCGACCAGTCCGACGCGCTGGCCGCCATCGCCGCGAAGAACCACCGCAACGGGGTCGACAATCCCTACGCGCAGATGCGCCGCGATCTCGGCTTCGAGTTCTGCCGCCGTGAATCGGAAAAAAATCCTATCGTCGCCGGCCCGTTGAAGCGCACCGACTGCTCGCTGGTCAGCGACGGCGCCGCGTCCCTCATTCTGACCGACGAGGACACCGCCCGCGCCTTGCCGCAGGCCGTGCGTTTCCGGGCCGCCGCCCATGTGAATGATTTCCTACCGCTCTCCCGCCGCGACCCGACAAGGTTCGAAGCCGGCGAACGCGCCTGGGCGCAGGCGCTCGCCGCCGCCGGCCTCACGCTCGACGACCTGTCCTTCGTCGAGACGCATGACTGCTTCACCATCGCCGAGCTGATCGAATACGAGGCGATGGGCCTCGTCCCGCGCGGCCAGGGGGCGCGCGCCGTGCTGGAGGGCATCACCGCGCCGGATGGAAGGCTGCCGGTCAACCGCTCCGGCGGGCTGAAATCCAAGGGCCACCCGGTCGGCGCCACCGGTGTCTCGATGCATGTGATGGCGGCGATGCAGCTCACCGGCACCGCCGGCGACATGCAGCTCCCCCGCGCCGACCTCGCCGGCATCTACAACATGGGCGGCGCCGGGGTCGCCAACTACGTCTCGATCCTCGACCGCCTGAACTGACGGTTTCCCGAACCCGCCGCACCCGACCCGCCTCGCGCCGGGCCGGGTGCGGGGGATGCAAACATCAGCCGCGGCCGACGAAGGGCATGTTGGTCGCCATCACGGTGACGAACAGCGCGTTCGCATCCGCGGGCAGCCCGGCCATGTAGACCAGCGTCCGCCCCACCGACTCGACATCCATCGTCGGCTCCGCCTTCATCGAGCCGTCCGCCTGTGGCACGCCGGTGGTCATCCGCCGCGTCATCGGGGTGGCGGCGTTGCCGATATCGATCTGACCGCAGGCGATATCATGCGCCCGCCCGTCCAGCGCGATGGTGCGCGTCAGCCCGGTGATCGCGTGCTTGCTCGCCGTATAGGCCGCCGAGCCGGGCCGCGGCACATGCGCCGAGATCGAGCCGTTGTTGATGATCCGCCCGCCGCGCGGCGCCTGGTCGCGCATCATCCGGAAGGCGGCGTTGGCGCAGAGAAACGCGCCATCGAGATTGACCGCGATGACGTGCCGCCACTGCGCCCAGGTCATGTCGCCGAAATTGGTGGTCGGCACGTTGTTGCCGGCGTTGTTGAACAGCAGGTCGAGCCGCCCGAACCGTGCGCGCACCGCCGCGAACAGCGCCTCCACCGCGTCAGGATCGGTAATATCCGCCGGAAACGCCTCGGCCTTGGCCCCCGCGCCCGCCTCGTCAATCGTCTCCTCCAGCGCCTCGCGCCGCCGCCCGACCAGCGCCACCGTCCAGCCATCGGCCAGCAGCGCGAGCGTCGCCGCCCGCCCCACGCCGCTGCCGGCCCCCGTCACCATCGCGATCCTGCTCATCATCCCGCTCCCGTCCCGTTGCGCCGTTAGAGCACGTTCCGATCCTGATCGATCGGATGTCGTGCTCTATCTCGTTGATACCTAGAGCCTCTTCATCCGATCAGATGACTCCATCCGATCGGATGATGCTCTAGCCCGGCAGACTGCCGCCAAGCTCATCCTCGATATGCACGCGGATGATCTCGTCGAATGTCGTCTCCGCCGCGAAGCCGAGCGTCTTCGCCCGTGTCGCGGTGAAATTCTCCGGCCAGCCGGCGACGATCCGCGCGATGGTCGGGTCAGGCACGCGGCGGATCAGCTTCACCGCCCGCTCGCCGGCCACCCGCCGCAGCGCCTCGATCTGCTCGCCCACCGTGGCCGACAGGCCGGGCAGGTTCAGCGTCCGCCGGTTGCCGAGCGGGGCGAGATCCATCGACGCCGCGCGGACCAGGAAACCCACCGCCGCGCGCGGGCTCGCATGCCAGTGCCGCACGCTCTCCTCCACCGGCAGCACCGCCTCCTGCCCCACCAGCGGCTCGCGCAGGATGTTCGAGAAGAAGCCCGAGGCCGCCGCGTTCGGCTTGCCGGGACGGATGCAGATCGTCGGCAGCCGGATCGCGATGCCGTCCATGAAGCCGCGCCGCGTGTAGTCGTTGAGCAGCAGCTCGCCGATCGCCTTCTGCGCGCCATAGCTGGTCAGCGGCGCGCAGAAGAACTCGTCGTCGATCACCTCCGGGAAGGGCGCGCCGAACACCGCGATCGACGAGGTGAACACCACGCGCGGCCGGTAGGGCGCCTTCGCCGCCTCCGCCCGGATCGCCTCGAACAGCAGGCGGGTGCCGTCGAGATTGATGCGATATCCCTTGTCGAAATCCGCCTCCGCCTCGCCCGAGACGATGGCGGCGAGATGCACGATCACCTCCGGCCGTGCGGCGACCAGTGCGGCGGCAACGCCCGGCGCCGAAAGATCCGCCGCCTCGCAGGACGCCTTTCCCGCAAACCCCGCCGGCGCCTCCGGCGCGACCACGTCGATCAGGCTCAGCGCCTCGACCGGCTTGCCCTCCAGCGCCCCGTCGGCCGCGATCCGCGCCGCCAGCTTGCGGCCGAGCATGCCCCCGGCCCCGATGATCATCACCTGCATATCCGCTCCGTTCCTCCGCCGTTGATCGCGCCTGCGCGCATTCTCGTCTGTCTTGCCTGATGCCGCCGCCGGCCCGCGCCACTCAACACGGGTCAGGGCGACGTTTCTACCTTTTATATATATTCTCCAATCTCCCGCGGCCGCAACCGCGGAGACGCATTTCGGACGTCAGCGGCGGTACTCGTCGCCCGTCACATGCTCGAGCCAGGTGACGGCCGAACCATCGAGCCGCTCCTGGATCGCGTAATGGCTCATTCCCGTCGTCGGCGTGGCGCCATGCCAGTGCCGCTCGCCCGGCGCGAACCACACCACGTCACCCGGCCGGATCTCCTCGACCGGCCCGCCCTCGCGCTGCACCCAGCCGAGTCCCGACGTGACGATCAGCGTCTGCCCGAGCGGATGCGTGTGCCAGGCCGTCCGCGCCCCGGGCTCGAAGGTGACATGCGCCGCCGCGACCCGCGCCGGCTCCGGCGCCGTGTTGACCGGATCGATCCGCACCGATCCGGTAAAATACGCCTGGGGTCCAGGCGTTGAGTCCCGCGCGCCGCTTCGCCAGATTTCCATTGTCCTGCTCCTTTGTCCGTCCGTCGCCTTCCCGCCAGAAGAGCAAACCCGCCCGCCGGCGGCAATATCAGTTCCGCGGCTCCGGCAGCCGCCCGCCACGCGCAGCCTCCGCCGCGGTGGCCTTGCGCAGCACGACCTCGATCGCGCATTCGGACGCCGGCAGCATCGTCTGGTCCATGCGCTCCATGCGGTAGAGAAAGGTCGAATCCAGCAATTCGACCTTCAGCGGCATCACGCCGTCGAGCTGCGCGATCAGGGCCAGCACGTTCACCGAGCGGGGACTCCAGGTCGTCTTCTTGTACAGCGTGAAGGTACATTTGTGATCGGCGTTGAACGTCGAGGGGAAAACGCCCTGTTCGTACAGATCCTCATCGGGCACCAGAACCACCATGTGCCCGCCCGGCTTGAGCACCCGCAGCCAGTTGCGCAGCGCCACCAGCGGGTCGCGCATGTGTTCGAGGCAGTGCGAGGAGTGCACGAAATCGAAGCTCGCGTCCGGCACACCCTCGAGATACTGGGCATCGCCGTCCGCGAGATCCCAGCTCCGCACCTCGCGCATGAGCGGGAACAGCTCGGCGTAGAAGGAAATCGGGTCCGGGCCCGAGCCGATATCGATCCCCTCGCCCACGAAATATCGCGTGGCGAATCGCGAATCGGTCAGGCGCCGCATGATCGACTTGCTCGCTTCCCGCACGTCCGTCTCTCCCCCGCCGCGGCGTCCGAGGCCCGGCGCGGCGGAGATTACCCGTTCCGGCCGATGCACGAAAGCGGCGGCAGACCGGCTTGACCAGGCGGCATCGCCGGGGCGTTATCGCATCCGACCCCAGCCAGAGGATGTTCGCCCGCGATGACCGAACCCTGCGACCTGCCAGCGACCGAAGCGCGCCGCCTGATCGGCAGCCGGAAGCTCTCCCCCGTCGAACTCACCGAAAGCTGCATCGCCCGCATCGAGCGCGTCGATCACGCCGTCAATGCGATGGTCGCGCGCGATTTCGAGCGCGCCCGCGCCGCTGCCCATGCCGCCGAGGACGCGGTGATGGCGGGCAACCGCCTCGGCCGGCTGCATGGCCTGCCGCTCGGCATCAAGGACCTGGAGGATACCGAGGGGCTGCGCACGACCTATGGCAGCCTGATGTTCCGCGACAATGTGCCGAAGACCGACCAGCACCTCGTCGCCACCATCCGGGCGGCGGGCGGAATCGTCCTCGGCAAGACCAACACGCCGGAATTCGGCGCCGGCGGCAATACCCGCAACCTCGTCTATGGCGCCACCGGCAACCCGTTCGATCCCACCAAATCCGCCGCCGGCTCCTCCGGCGGCTCGGCCGTCGCCCTCGCCACCGCCATGGTCCCGCTCGCCACCGGCTCGGACATGGGCGGCAGCCTGCGCAACCCGGCGTCGTTTTGCGGCATCGTCGGCATGCGCCCCTCGCCCGGCCTGTTCCCCTCGGAAAAGCGCCTGCTCGGCCCCTCCGGCCTCGGCGTGCTCGGCCCGATGGCGCGCTCCGCCGCCGACCTCGCCCTGATGTTCGACGCCACCGCCAGCCACGATCCGCGCGACATGCTCTCGGCGCCGCTCTCGACCGACGAGGCAGCTTCCCGGGCCGCCGCCGATCTCGGCACGCTGCGCGCCGCCTTCACCCCGGATTTCGGCTTCGCGCCCACCTCGCGTCAGACCCGCGCCCTCTTCGCCGACCGCGCCGCGCGCCTTGCCCCGCTCTTCGCCAGCGCCGAGGACGCAACCCCCGACTGCCGCCACGCGGACGAGACCTTCGCCATCCTCCGCGCCGTCAATTTCCTGGCCTCCTTCGGCGCCACCTACCACACCGACCCCGACCGGCTCGGCCCCAATGTCCGCGCCAATGTCGAGGAAGGGCTGCGCTACACCGCGGCCGACGTCGCCCGCGCCCTGCACGCGCAGACCACGCTCTACGGAGCCTGGCAGCGCTTCTTCGCGACGCATGACGTGCTGATCACACCGGCGGTGACCATCCAACCCCGGCCATGGACCGAGCTGTTCCCGGCCGAAATCGACGGCGTGGCAACGAAATCCTATTACCACTGGCTGGCGCTGGCCTATGCCGTCACCCTGGCCGGCCATCCGTCGGTCTGCCTGCCGCTCGGCACCGATGCCGACGGCATGCCGTTCGGCGTGCAGATCATCGGGCGCCGCCACGGCGACCGCGCGGTGATCGAGACCGCGAAGGCGATCGAGGCGATGGGCGCGGCAATGGGACCGGAACTCTCCCGACCGGTGCCGGACATCGAATCGCTCGCCGCCGCGCGGCCGATCCGCGAGATGGCGGGCTTTCTCGACATGGGCTGATGCCGCCCGCCGCGGCGGCTTACTGGCCGCCGCGCAGCAGGGCGAGGATGCCGTCGAGCTGGTCGAGATCCTGATAGGCGAGCGACACCGACCCGCCCTTGCCATCGAATGTCACCTTGACCCGAAGGCCGAGCAACGCGGTGAGCTCGGTTTCGAGGCTGCGCGTCACGCTGTTCTCTGTCGCCTCGCGGCGGGACCGGCCCGGCTTCGGCACCAGCGCCGCCTGCACCATTGCCTCGGTCTGCCGCACCGTCAGCCGCTTCGCGACGATCGCCCGCGCCGCCGCTTCGGGATCGGGGTGCTGCAACAGGGCGCGGGCGTGGCCGGCGCTCAGGTCGCCGCCGCGCAACGCCTTCTGCACCGAGGTCGGCAGGTTGAGCAGCCGCATCATGTTGGCGACATGCGGGCGCGATTTCGCCACCACGCGCGCCAGTTCCTCCTGGATCAGGCCGAACTCCTCGACCAGGCGGCGATACCCTTCCGCCTCCTCGATCGGGTCGAGATCCTGGCGCTGCAGGTTCTCCACCAGCCCCGCGGCCATCGCGTCGCTGTCGGAGAGGGCGCGCACCAGCACCGGCACCTCGTGCAGCCCCGCCCGCTGTGCCGCCCGCCATCGGCGCTCTCCGGCGATGATCTGATACTGCCCGGCCTTGTCGGGCACCGCCCGCACCAGCAGCGGCTGCAATACACCCTGCGCCTTGAGCGAGGCGGCCAGTTCCTCGAGCGCCGTTTCGTCCATCGCCTGGCGCGGCTGGAACGGCCCGGGATGCAGCGCCGCGACCGGCACATGCCGAACGCCCTCGCCCATGGCCGCCTGCCCGGCCGCCGCGACGGTGCCCGGCCCGAGCAGCTCCGCCAGCCCCTTGCCGAGCCGGCGCGGCGTCTCCCGCGCGCTCATACGCCAGCCTCCACCGGCTTCTGCCGCTGCAGGAATTCAGCCGCGAGCGCCACATAGGCCTGCGCGCCGACCGAGCGGAAATCGTAGAGCAGCACCGGCTTGCCATGGCTCGGCGATTCGGTGATGCGGATATTGCGCGGGATCGCGGTGTCGAACACGCGGCCGCCGAAATAGGCGCGCACGTCGTCCGACACGGCCTGGGCGAGATTGTTGCGTCGGTCCAGCATGGTCAGCACCACCCCCTCCAGCGCCAGGCCCGGATTGAGCGAGTGGCGCACCAGATCGATCGTCCGCATCAGCTGGCTGATTCCCTCCAGCGCGAAGAACTCGCATTGCAGCGGGATCAGCACCGAGGAGGCGGCCACCAGCGCATTCAGCGTCAGCAGGCCGAGGCCGGGCGGACAGTCGATGAACACATAGCCGAACTGCCCGGCCAACCCTGGCTCGTCCAGCGCGCGCCGCACCAGATGCTCCCGCCCCTCGGCGCCGGCGAACTCGATATCGGCGCCGATCAGGTCCTCGGTCGCGGGAATGATCAGCAGGCCCGGCACCTCGGTCGGCAGCACGAGGCTGGCCGCCGGCGCCTCGCCGGTCATCAGCGCGTAGCTGCCGATCCCGCGCTCGTCGGTGCCGATGCCGAAACCGGTGCTGGCATTGCCCTGCGGGTCGAGATCGATCAGCAGCACGCGCTCACCCGTCGCGGCCAGCGCCGTCGCGAGATTGATCGCGGTGGTGGTCTTGCCCACCCCGCCTTTCTGGTTGGCGATCGCGATGATCTTAGGCTGCACGGCGTAACTCGCTGATCCGGAGAATCGCGGCACCCGCATCCGTCTGGCTGGGGAACCGCTCCGCCCTCATCTGCCAGCCCTCGGCGGCCGCGGTCAATTCGGCATCGGCGCCACGCCCCTTGAGGAACAGGCAAACCCCGCCGGGGGCCAGCAGCGGCGCCGCATAGCCGAGCAGCACGGGCAAAGCCGCCAGGGCACGCGCCGTCACCAGCGGCGAGGGCTCGAGCCGGGCCTGCTCGATTCGCACCGGCAGCACGGTGGCGTTCAGTTTCAGCTCGGCGATCGCGGTTTGCAGGAATGCGGCCTTGCGCCGGTCGGATTCGATCAGGGTGAAACCGATCTCCGGCCGGGCGATCGCCAGCACCAGCCCGGGCAATCCGCCGCCTGAGCCGAGATCCGCGGCGCGGAAGGCACCCTGCGGGACGAGCGGCAGCATCTGGAGCGAATCGAGAATATGTCGGTTCCAGATTTCGGCAGGCGCGGCATCCTTGCGCGAGACCAGATTGATTCGCGCGGTCCAGCGAAGAATCAGCGCCGCGAAGGCTTCGAGCCGCGACAATGTTTCACGTGAAACAAGCGCCTCGATCCGCTCCCGTGTTTCACGTGAAACATCGCCCGCCGACGCGCCGCCCCCGCCGCTCATGCCGCGAGCGGCCGCGGCCGGCGGAGGGCGGCGAACAGCGCGCCCAGGGCCGCCGGCGTCATGCCCTCAAGCCGCCCGGCGACCCCCAGCGTCTCCGGGCGGACCCGTTCGAGCCGGGCGCGGATCTCCGCCGACAATCCGCCGACCACGGAAAAATCGAAATCCGGCGGAATCAGCACGGCGTCATCCTTGGCCCGCGCGCGGATCTCGCTTTCCTGCCGAGTCAGATATCCCTCGTAGAGCCGGTCCGCCGCGACGATCGCCGCCGCCTGTTCGCTCCCGGCTCCACCGTCGCGGACCGTGGCAACCGCTGCCGCCAGCGCCGCGAACGCCGCCTGCCGCGCCGGGCCCACACATCCCCAGTCCAGCCCGCGTGGCGTCAGCCGCAGATCGGCATTGTCCGCCCGCAGGCTCAACCGATGCTCCGCCCGCGAGGTGAACATCCGGTACGGCTCGCTGACCCCCCGCGTGACCAGATCATCCACCAGCACGCCGATATACCCCTCGTGCCGGCGCACCGTGACCATCGACCGTCCGGCCGCGACCAGCGCCGCGTTCACCCCGGCCAGCAGCCCCTGCGCGCCGGCTTCCTCATACCCGGTGGTGCCGTTGATCTGCCCGGCCAGGAACAGGCCCGGCACCTTCTTCAGCGCCAGCGCATGGGTGAGCTCGCGCGGGTCGACATAATCATATTCCACCGCATAGCCCGGCCGCAGCAGCACGGCGCGGGAAAGCCCCGGCATGGTGCGGATGAACGCTTCCTGCACCTCTTCCGGCAGACTGGTCGAAATCCCGTTCGGATAGACCGTTTCGTCCTCCAGCCCCTCCGGCTCCAGAAACACCTGATGCCGCGGCCGCTCGGCGAAGCGCACCACCTTGTCCTCGATCGACGGGCAATAGCGCGGCCCCGCACCGTCGATCCGCCCGCCATACACCGCCGAGCGGTGCAGGTTGGCGTTGATGATCGCATGGGTCTCCGGCGTCGTCTCGCTGATCCGGCAGGAGATTTGCGGGTTGGCGATCCGCCCGGTCAGCAGGCTGAACGGCGCGGGCTCCGCCTCGCCCCGGTCCTCCGGCAGCGCCTCCCAGTCGATCGAGCGCCGGTCCAGCCGCGCCGGCGTGCCGGTCTTGAGCCGGCCAAGCGCCAGGCCCAGCCCGCGCAGCCGCGCCGACAGCGCGTTCGACGCCGCATCGCCAACCCGCCCGCCTTCCTCCGTGCGCTCCCCAAAATGCAGCACGCCGCGCAGAAAGGTCCCGGTGGTCAGCACCGCCGCCCGGCAGGCGATGCGCGCGCCCGCACCGGTGATCACCGCCGCCAGCGCGCCATCCGCCGACAGTTCGAGGTCCGCCGCCTCGCCTTCGAGGATCGTCAGCCCCTCCTGCGCGGCCAGCAGCGCCTGCACCGCCGCGCGATACAGGCCCCGGTCCGCCTGCGCGCGCGGCCCCCAGACGGCCGGCCCCTTGCTGCGGTTGAGCATCTTGAAATGGATGCAGGCGGCATCAGCGGCGCGGCCCATGATGCCATCCAGCGCGTCGATCTCGCGGACGAGATGCCCCTTGCCGATCCCGCCGATCGCCGGATTGCACGACATCTCGCCGATCCGGTCCCGCCGGTGGGTCAGCAGCAGCGTCCGCGCTCCCATCCGCGCCGCCGCCGCCGCCGCCTCGGTGCCGGCATGGCCGCCCCCGATCACCACAACATCGAACATATCCCGCAAGCTCGTCATGCGCGGGCCTATAGCACCATTTGCCGGATGGAAGGCTATTTGCCGATGCAGAAGCTGGAAAATACCTGGTCGAGCACGTCCTCGACGCCGATCGTCCCGGTCAGCCGGGCCAGCGCCGCCGCCGCCGCCTGCATCTCCTCGGCCCGCAATTCCGGCACATCAATGGCAAGCGCGCGGTCCAGCGCCGCCGCGACATCGCGCAGGCAGGCGATCTGCCGGGGCCGCGGCAGCGCCGGCCCGGCGCCGCGCTCGACCAACGCCTCCACCCGCGCGCGCAACGCGGCCAGCAATTCCGCCAGCCCCGCGCCTGTCCGGGCACTCACCGCCAGCATCCCCTCCGGCACCGCACCGCCCAGATCCGCCTTGGTGGCGATCCGCAGCGCGGGCACATCCGCAGGCGCGTCGGGAACTACGAAATCGGGCGCAGCACCGCAAAGGATCAAAAGATCAGCCCGGCGCGCATGGGCCTCGGCCCGGCGCACGCCCTCCGCCTCGATCGCATCATCCGACCGCCGCAGCCCCGCCGTGTCCACCAGCCGCACCGGAACCCCACCCAAATCGAGCCGCACGCCGATCGCATCGCGCGTCGTCCCCGGAATGTCGGAGACGATCGCAACCTCCTCGCCGGCAAGCGCGTTGACCAGGGTGGACTTGCCGGCATTCGGCGCGCCGAGCACGACGATCTCCACCCCCTCGCGCAGCCGCTCGGCCGCAAGCCCGGCGCCGATGGCGGCAACGATTTCGTCGCGCAGCCGCGCCATCGAAGCCAGCATCGCGGCTTCCACCTCCGCCGGCAGGTCTTCATCCGCGAAGTCGATCAGCGCCGCGAGCTGCGCCATCAGCCCGATCAGCGCCTCCCGCCAGGCGGCGACCGCCCGACTCATCGCCCCGCCCGCGAGGTCGAGCGCGAGTTGCCGTTGCGCCTCGGTCTCGGCGTCGATCAGGTCGGCGATGCCCTCGGCCTCCAGCAGGTCGAGCCGGCTGTTGAGAAAGGCGCGGCGGGAGAACTCGCCCGGTTCCGCCGGCCGCGCGCCGAGATCGAGCAGGGCGGCGGTGATCGCCGCGCGCACCGCCCGGCCGCCATGCAGGTGGAACTCGGCATAATCCTCGCCGGTCACGCTGGCCGGGCCGGGAAACCACAGCAGCAGCCCGCGGTCGATGATTCCGCGCCGCCCATCGCGAAAACTGCGCAGGCTGGCGCGGCGTGGCGCCGGCAGGCTGCCGGCCAGCGCCCCGATCACCCGCGCCACCCCCGCCCCGCTGAGGCGGAGGAGCGAAATGGCGCCGCCGACGCCGCTCGCCGGCGCGAAGATCACGTCGGACGGAGCGAGACTCATTTCGCCGGCGCGACCTCGCCCGGCAGCATCAGCTCGGCGACCGGGCGGCCGCCCTGCAAATCCTCGGTCAGGATGCGGTCCACCGCGTCGCGGTCCGGCACGCGATACCAGCGCCCCGCCGGGTAGATCACCACGGTCGGCCCGTGCTCGCAGCGGTCGAGACAGCCGGCGGCGTTGATGCGCACGCCCTGCAGCCCGAGTTCCTTCGCGCGGGCCTTCATGTAGTCGCGCAGTTTCTCCGATCCCTTGCCGCCGCAGGAGCCGCGCGGATGTCCCTCCGGGCGGTGATTGCCGCAGACGAAGACGTGATGGGCGAAATACGGAGGCTGCGCCGGAACATCATTCATGTCGTTCAGCTTTCATATCAATCTCGGGAAGAGCCCTCGCGTTCGGGCGCCGGACTGCTATCTACCGGAGCAGAAACGCTTCAGAAAGTCCGCAGCTCCATGTCCAGCACGCTCGACCGCAACACCCTCGCCGACGCCACCTCGCCCTATCTGCTCCAGCACGCCGACAATCCGGTCCACTGGCAGATGTGGTCGGACGCGACGCTGGCGGCAGCACGGGCGGCGAACAGGCTGATCCTGCTCTCGATCGGCTATGCCGCCTGCCACTGGTGCCACGTGATGGCGCATGAGAGCTTCGAGGACCCGGCGACGGCGGCGCTGATGAACCGGCTCTACGTCAACATCAAGGTCGATCGCGAGGAACGGCCGGACATCGACGGCATCTACATGACCGCGGTGCAGGCGATGGGCGAGCAGGGCGGCTGGCCGCTCACCGTGATCATGACGCCGGATGGCGCGCCGATCTTCGGCGGCACCTATTTCCCGCCCGAGCCGCGCTGGGGCCGGCCCTCGTTCCGGCAGGTGCTGGAAATGGTCGCCGATGCCTGGAAAAAGGACGGCGAGAAATTCGCCCGCAGCGGCGCCTCGCTGCTCAGGCGCATCGCCGCCCATGCCGAGCTGAAGCCCGGCGCACCGATCGCCCCCGGCGACCTCGCGGCGGTGACCGAGCGGTTCCTCGGCATGATGGACTGGGAGGAAGGCGGGCTGCGCGGCGCGCCGAAATTCCCCAACGCGCCGATCTTCCGCTTCCTCTGGGGCGAATATGCCCGCACCGGCCGGCACGAGGCGGGCGCGGTCGTCGCGCTGATGCTCGCGCGCATGGCCCAGGGCGGCATCTGCGACCATCTCGGCGGCGGCTTCGCCCGCTACGCCACCGATGAAAGCTGGCTGGTGCCGCATTTCGAGAAGATGCTCTACGACAACGCGCAGCTGCTCGACCTGCTCGCCCTCGCCCATGCCGCCGAGCCGGACCTGCTGCTCGCCGCCCGCGCCGCCGAACTGGTCGAGTGGCTGCGGCGGGACATGCGGGCGCGGCACGACCCCGCGCCGGACGGGACGCTCGCCTTCGCCGCCTCGGAAGACGCCGATTCCGAGGGCGAGGAAGGTAAGTTCTATGTCTGGACGCGCGACGAGATCGCATCCGTGCTCGGGGCGGACATGGCGCTGTTCGAGGATCACTACCCCTGCCCCGCCGCCGGCAACTGGGAGGGCAAGCTGATCCTCACCCGTGCCACGCACCCCGAACACCCCGAGACAGAGGCGCGCCTCGCCGCCCTGCGCGCCCGCCTGTTCGCCGCCCGCGAAGGCAGGGTCCGCCCCGGCTGGGACGACAAGATCCTGGCCGACTGGAACGGCCTCGCCATCGCCGCCCTCGCGCGGGCGAGCGCGGTCTTCGCCCGGCCGGACTGGCTCGATCTCGCCATCGCGGCGCACGGTGCCGTCACCGCCCTGCTCGGCCGCGAGGACGGGCGGTTCGACCATGCGATCCGCCGGGGCAGGATCTCGGCCTCCGGCCTGCTCGACGACCAGGCGGCGATGCTGCGCGCCACCCTGGCCCTCTACCAGGCGACCGGGCGCGCCGCCTATCTCGACCAGGCGGAGCTTATCGCCGGGGCAACGCTGGCCGCCTTCGGCGACGGCCAGGGTGGGCTTCATCTCACCGCCGCGGACGCGGCCGACCTGCCCGGCGGCATCCGCCCCCGCGCCTCGTTCGACAACGCGACCCCCTCCGGCGCCGGCCTGTTCGCCGAGGGGCTGGCGATCCTGCATCACCTGACCGGCAGCGCCGCGCATCGCGATGCGGCGGCAGCGCTGATCGGCGCGCATACCGGCGAGCGGCGCGCCCTTTCCGCCTTCCCCACCCTGCTCGGTGCGGCGGCACTGCTGGAGGAGGGGGCGAGCGTCGTCATCGTCGGCGATGCGGCCGATCCGCGCTTCGCCGCACTGCACCGCGCCGCCCTCGCCCATTTCGACCCGGCGGTGGTGGTGCTGCCGGTGGGCGATGCCGCCGCGCTGCCGGAAGGCCACCCGGCGCATGGCAAGAGCGCCGCCGAACCGGCCGCCTTCGTCTGCCGCGCCCAGGCCTGCTCGCTGCCGGTGAGCGATCCGGCGCTGCTGCGCGGCCAGATTTCCCAACGCGCCGGCGTGGCGTAAACCCGACCACAGGCTGACCCAGAGGCTGACAAGGACAGATCATGGCTGCGATAGACGAAACTGCGGTGCGCGCGCGCATCGGCGCCTTCCGGACGGCGGAGGGCGCGGGCATTCCCGCCGGCATGGTGGACAGCGTCGCCACCCGCGAGGGGCTGGTGCAGGTGGCGCTGATGGTGGCGAAGGCGGATGCCGCGCGGCAGGAGCCGATGCGCCGGGCGCTGGAGGCCGATCTCGCCGCGATGCCGGGCGTGCGCAACGCGACGGTGATGTTCACCGCCCCGCGCGCCGCCGCCCCGCAGCCACAGGCGCAGGAGCCGGGCACGCTGCTCGGCCAGGTGGGCTCGATCGTCGCGGTCGCCTCGGGCAAGGGCGGGGTCGGGAAATCGACCGTCGCCGTCAATCTCGCGGTGGCGCTGGCGCGGCAGGGCAAGCGCGTCGGCCTGCTCGATGCCGACATCTACGGCCCCTCGCTGCCGCGCATGCTCGGCACGAAGGGCAAGCCCGAGATGGCGGGCAACAAGCTCGTGCCGATCGAGGCCTGGGGGCTGAAGGCGATCTCGATCGGCCATGTCGTCGAGGAGGAAACCGCGATGGTCTGGCGCGGGCCGATGGTGCTCAACGCGCTGACCCAGCTGATGACGCAGGTCGCCTGGCCCGAGCTGGATGTCATGGTGCTCGACCTGCCGCCCGGCACCGGCGACGTGCAGCTCACCCTCGCCCAGCGGCTGAAACTCGCCGGCGCGGTGATCGTCTCCACCCCGCAGGACATCTCGCTGCTCGATGCGCGGCGCGGCATTTCGATGTTCCGTCAGGTGCGGGTGCCGATCCTCGGCGTGGTCGAGAACATGAGCTTCTTCTGCTGCCCGAATTGCGGCACGCGGACCGAGATTTTCGGCCATGGCGGCGCCGAGGCCGAGGCGCAGCGGCTCGGCGTGCCCTTCCTCGGCGCGGTGCCGCTGCTGGCACCGATCCGCGAGACCT
>NZ_AFPR01000496.1:0-1030 GCF_000219295.1 Acidiphilium sp. PM | reverse complement strand
TCCTGCTTACCCATCTTGATCAGCCATGTTCAGTTGAGTACAAAACAGGAACATGATGTTGTGAGCGGGAGCAATCGATGGCGCGGAATGCGGTGCAGTTTCAGCGCGGGCTGAGCGAGGTCGAATTTGAGCGGTTATATGGCACGGAGGAGCAATGCCGCGCGGTGGTGATTGCCGCCCGCTGGCCCGACGGGTTCTCCTGCCCGGTCTGTGGCGGGCGCTCTCATAGCGAGGTGAAGACCCGGGGCTTGTTCCAGTGCACGAAATGCCGCCGGCAGACATCGCCGATTGCGGGCACGATTTTCGCCTCGACCAAATTGCCGCTGCGGACCTGGTTCCGGGCCATATACCATCTGACCCAGAGCAAGCAGGGCATCTCCAGCATCGAGTTGGGCCGACGTCTCGGGGTGCGACAGACCTCGGCCTGGATGCTCAAGCACAAGCTCCAGCAGGTGATGCTGGAACGCGATGGGCGCAAACGCCTGACCGGGCGGGTTGAGATCGATGATGCTTATCTCGGCGGTGAACGCTCCGGCGGCAAGCGCGGGCGAGGCGCGCCCGGCAAGACCCCTTTCGTCGCCGCAGTCGAGACCACGCCTGAAGGCAAGCCGGTTCGACTGAAACTGCGGCGGGTGGCCGGGTTCACCGGCCAGGCGATTTCCCGCTTTGCCTTGCGCAGCCTCGATCCGTCCTGCGCCGTGGTCAGCGATGGCCTCGCCTGTTTCGGCCACGTCAGCGATGCCGGATGCGCGCATGACGTGATCCGTACCGGCAGTGGGCCGGCTGCCGCTCGAAGTCCGGCGTTCAAATGGGTCAACACAGCACTGGGCAATATCAAATCCGCCATCGTCGGCACCTACCGGGCGATCAGCAGTAAGCACGTGCCCCGATACCTTGCCGAGTTCGAATATCGCTTCAATCGCCGTTACGACCTCGCCAGCATGATCCCACGCCTCGGCTGGGCCGCCGCTCACACACCGCCCATGCCATACCGCCTGCTGAAATTGGCTGAGATTACTGGGTAAGCAGG
>NZ_AFPR01000497.1:0-1454 GCF_000219295.1 Acidiphilium sp. PM | reverse complement strand
TGGCCCGTGCGGGCCACGTATTCGGTATATCCGCCGTCATAGTCATGGATGCCTTCCTGGGTGAGCTCCAATACCCGGTTCGAGAGCCTGGCGAGGAAGTGGCGATCATGCGAGACGAACAACATGGTGCCCTCGTAGTTCGAGAGCGCGGTGATAAGCATCTCTTTCGTCGCGAGGTCGAGATGGTTGGTCGGCTCGTCAAGGACCAGGAAATTTGGCGGATCGTAGAGCATCAGGGCCATGACGAGCCGCGCCTTCTCCCCACCCGAGAGCTGGCGGCAGCGCTTTTCCACCTCGTCACCTGAGAACCCGAACGCCCCGGCGAGCGTACGCAGGCTACCCTGGCCCGCATGCGGGAAGGCAGCGTCGAGTGTTGCGAAGATTGTGGCGTCGCCGTCCAGCTGGTCCATGGCGTGCTGGGCGAAGTAACCCATCTTCACGCTGCCCCCCAGCGTCACCGTGCCGGTATCGGGTGAAGTGTTGCCGGTTACCAGCTTCAGCAGCGTGGATTTGCCCGCACCATTCACGCCGAGCACGCAGCAGCGCTCCTTGCGGCGGATCAGCAATTCGAGCCCGTCATAGATCACCTTGCTGCCATAGCGCTTGGAGACGCCACGCAGTTTGGCTACGTCATCACCCGAGCGCGGGGCTGGGCGGAACTCGAAGGCGATGGCCTGGCGCCGCTTGGGTGGCTCCACGCGGTCGATCTTGTCCAGTTTCTTCACTCGGCTCTGCACTTGCGCGGCGTGCGAGGCACGGGCCTTGAAACGCTCGATGAACGCGATCTCCTTGGCGAGCGTCGCCTGCTGGCGCTCGAACTGCGCCTGCTGGTGCCTCTCATTCAGGGCGCTCTGGCGGGCGTAGAACTCATAGTCGCCGGAGAAGCTGGTGAGATTGCCACCGTCGATCTCGATGACCTTGTTGATGATGCGGTTCATGAATTCGCGGTCGTGCGATGTCATCATCAGCGCGCCGTCGTAACCGGCGAGGAATTGCTCAAGCCAGATGAGGCTCTCCAGGTCCAGATGGTTGCTCGGCTCGTCCAGCAGCATCACGTCCGGGCGCATGAGCAGAATTCGCGCGAGTGCCACGCGCATCTTCCAGCCGCCAGAGAGCAGGCCCACGTCGCCGTCCATCATCTCCTGGCTGAAGCCGAGGCCGTCGAGCACCTCGCGCGCCTTGCCCTCCAGCGCGTAGCCGCCCAGCTCCTCGAAGCGCGCCTGGACCTCGCCATAGCGTTCCAGGATGGCGTCCAACTGGTCAGCCTTGTCGGGATCGGCCAGAGCGGCTTCCAGCTTTGCCAGCTCCTCGCCCACCTCGCTCACTGGCCCGGCACCTGCGATCACCTCGGCCACGGCGCTGCGGCCCGCCATCTCGCCAACATCCTGGCTGAACAAGCCAATGCTGATGCCGCGATCGATGAGGATGTTGCCCTCGTCGGGAGGCTCCTGACC
>NZ_AFPR01000498.1:0-10728 GCF_000219295.1 Acidiphilium sp. PM | reverse complement strand
GCCGGCGAGCAATGGCATCCGGGCGTGGTCGGCATTGTCGCCGGCCGGATCAAGGAAACCTTCAACCGTCCGGCCCTGGTCGCGGGAATCGCGGAGGGCAGGGCGGTGGGTTCTGGCCGCTCGGTGCCGGGGGTCGATCTCGGCAGCGCGATCATCGCCGCGCGCGAGGCGGGGCTGCTGATCAAGGGCGGCGGCCACGCCATGGCCGCGGGTTTCACGGTGGAAGCCGGGCGGATCGAGGCGCTGCGCGGCTTCCTCGCAGAGCGGTTGGCGGTGGCCGCGACGCTGCCGGACGCGGCCGATCTGCCGATCGAGGGCATGGCGGCGGTCGGCGGGATCGATGAGGCGCTCGCCGCGGCGATCGGCCGCGTCGGGCCGTTCGGCGCCGGCAACGAGGAGCCGGTGTTCGTGGTGCCGCGGGCGCGGGTCCTGCGGGCGGACCGCATCGGCCGGAACGAGGCGACGATCCGCGCCTTCGTCGAGGGCGAGGCCGGTGGCCGGCTGAAGACGATCCTGTTCCGCGCCGGAGACGGCGACCTTGCGGCCGCGCTGGCCCGTCCGGGCGGCGCACCGCTCAATCTTGCAGGTCACATCCGCGCGGAACAATGGAATGGCAGAACCTCGGTCAGCCTGATCCTGATCGACGCCGCTCCCGCTTGACCTGCCCCCACCACTCGGCTACCCACGCTTTCAGAAAGTCCCGTTCGTCTAGAGGCCTAGGACGTCGCCCTCTCACGGCGATAACAGGGGTTCGAATCCCCTACGGGACGCCACTTGCGATGGATCTGGGCACCGTCAATCGCACTGGGTTCATGATCCCACCCGATGGCTGCTGCCAGGGCTGAACGCGGACCGTTGATGCTCACGGTGCCGATCTTCACCATCATTTTGCTGACGAACATCGGCAGATAGGCTTTAGATAGGCTTTCCGGAACACCGGATCGTCGTTGTGCATCGCCTGTCTCATGACTGATCGGCCCCCAGCGCCAGACACTGCGCCGCCGCCAAGGCCGGAGGTGAAATTGCACCAACTTTCAACCCCGACCACTCAGTGGGGGCCGGTCATGTCTTCGAAAGCGAACTGAATCACAACCCGATAAAATCGCTCAACTATCTTTTTCGGTCCGGCTCTCGGGAACTGGAGACCCATGGTCGCTGGACCGGTGTGGCTGCGATCATCCCGGCGGGTGTGCTCGATGGTGCCACGGTCCTGGTTGGGTGAGTGGTGTCGCCGCCTATCCGATCACGGAGGACGACAAGCATTGCGATATCGATAACAGATGATTAGATAGAGTGAATTAGTGAATAACTAACGAAACCCTCTCCTCCGAGAGGCGCGCTTATTATGGATATGCGTATTGATCATAAGGGGATTTTGATGGCTGATAGGAAGACGATCTGCCTGAACATGATCGTGAAAAACGAGATGGCCAATCTCGCGCGTTGTCTTGGCGCTGTTGCACCGTGGATTTCGGCTTGGGTTATCGGCGATACCGGCTCGACTGATGGGACGCAGGATTTTATCCGTTCGTTCTTTGCCGAGCGCGGCATTCCTGGTGAGTTGCATAGTTTTCCGTTCGAGAATTTCGCGCAGGCTCGCAACGAGGCGCTGGCACATGCTTATGCGACACCCATCGAGTACGATTATCTATTGCTGAATGATGCCGATAAGGAACTCGTCGTCGACGACCCCGACTTCCAGCAAAAACTCCAAGCCCCATGTTACGATTTGCTGCAGCATGCGGGCATCAGCTATTGGAATGCCCGACTTGTTCGCCGGAATGCCGGAGCGCTGTATCATGGTGTCACGCATGAGTATCTCGCCGTCGATGGCGATCGCCAGCGGCTTGATGGCGTGTGGTTCAAAGACCATGCAAGCGGCGCCAACCGCGTCGACAAATTTGAACGCGATATCCGGCTGCTGACCGAGGCGTTGGCCGATGATCCTGAGAACGCCCGTTATGTGTTCTATCTCGCCCAGAGCTACCGAGATGCCGGACGGTTGACTGAGGCCGTCGAGGCCTACGCCAAGCGGGCAACGATGGGCGGTGGGGATGAGGAAGCGTGGTATGCGCGGTTGCAGGAGGCCCGTTGTCTTCTCCGTCTCGGTGACGACGGCGGATTCGTGCGCCAATCGCTGGCCGCCTTCAGCCAACGCCCACACCGTGCAGAACCGCTGTACGATCTCGCGCGTTACCACCGGGAGCGCAGCCGAACCGAAGCGGCGGCGCTGTTTGCAGAACAAGGGATTGCGCTAGGATATCCTGACCGCGACACGCTGTTTATCGAGGATTACATTTTCGATTGGGGGCTGCGCGAGGAACTGTCGATTGCGGCGAATTATTCGCCCGGTCCAGCGCGTAAGGCGCGCGGTGCTGCGGCGTGCAACTGGCTTGCACAAAGCGCCGACGTTCCTGAACATGTGCGTTCCCTAGCCCAATACAATCAGCAATTTTATCCAAAGGCAGCGGACGAGGTGACAGCGGACGGATCGCAGCGCGCCGCGACCATAGGCGACGGAAATAAAATCGACATACATCGTGACGTGGGTAGATCGCGGCTTTTGCCCGCAGATTTAGCCGACGCCGTGCGGCAATTTCATCCTGTGACCTCAGCTGCTGATTTGAAAAAGTCTACATGGGTCCCGCAGACGCCAATGGCTGGGACTGAGTTGATGGTTGGTGGCCTGAAGCAACGGATGGCTCAGGAACTCGATCGCATCAACCTTCAAATCAACCACCCCGGCAGCGAAAAGGACTCCAGGCCGCGTGTGGTCTGGATACACCATGACGTCAACCAGGAATGGGTTCAATGGTGTTCAGACAAGGCGACTGTCGATTTGGTCGACTGTTTTGTTTTTGTCTCCCACTGGCAGCGTGAACAATATCTCAAGACATTCGGGCTACCGCCGGAACGTTGTGTGGTGCTGCGCAATGCGACTGACGTCAACGCATCGCCGCGGCGATGGGAAGCAGGTCCTGTTTGGCGTTGTGCTTATGCTAGCACGCCGTTCCGCGGTCTTTCCGTACTTCTCGACGCCTGGGAACACATCAACCCAGTCAATGCCGAACTGCACGTCTGGTCGTCCATGAAACTTTATCTTGGCGACGACGGCCCTTACAGCCATCTCTACGAACGAGCGCAAGCGTTATCAGGTGTGTTTTATCATGGTATCGTCCCTAATGCCGAACTACGCATGGCGCTTCGGGACATGCATTTTCTCACCTACCCCAGCACATTCGCGGAGACCTCATGCCTTGCTGTGATTGAAGCGATGGCTGCGGGCTGCCGGGTGATTTGCCCGTCGCTCGGCGCACTGCCAGAAACCACAAGCGGATTTGCGCACGTCTATCCTTGGACGGTTGACGCCAACGCACATGCAGCGACCTTTGCCGCAAAATTGCGCGAGGAATTTGATAATCCGTGGAACGGTCAGCCAGAGCGATCGCTCGCCCAGCAGGCTCATTTTGCCGAAGAGTACGATTGGTCACGCCGTGTATGCGAGTGGCGGCAATTGATTGAAAAATTGTGCAATTAATCAAACGAGACGACAACCTATTTGATAATTTTCTTGTGTTGTTAAGGTTATAAATGATGATGGAAATCTCAATCCTAACGGGCTTTTTGATATAGGAAGGGGCGAATGCTGGAAGGATCAGCAGACGATCATCAACACACGATCAATGGCCCCTTATGTCAGCAATATGTGGCGCAAGTGAGCAAGTCCGGAGTCCTGCCACAAAAGTGGCGCCGCCCATCCGAAGGATGTTCCGGCCAGCGACAGCAATACCCAGGCCGCTCGCTCGCCGTGCCGCAGGCTCGCTGTGGCGGTCCAGCTGGCGACCGCAGCCAGGCTACAGGCAACGACGACGATTGGTGCGTCGAGGTGCCAGAAATATGTCGCCAGGGCGCCTGAAATCGGCGGCAGCAATAGGGCCGCAAGGGCTGTGGCCGGTTGGGTTTGCTCCCGCCGGTTGAGCCCGAGGCGCCAGATGATCAGCCAGCTTCTTGGCGCGATAGTTGCGCACATCAGCGCCAACGCAACGAACGCTGCCGTGAACTGGCCGCCAAAAGAGGCCAACCAGGCGCTGTGAAGGACTTCCTGTGGAGCCGCCCCGTGCAGGATCGCGTTCCATACAGCGATCGCTTCGGCAGGCGGGCGCCCGAACATTGCACCGCTTAATATCATCGACGATACGACAATGAAGCCTGGCAGAAGTGCAATGGTGAATAGCGCGACCGCGGCGGAAATGCTGTTCATTTCGCGAAAGGCGAGGGGCAGCACGATTAATGTGGGCGCTACCCAGTAGATCGCATTTGGCCAGAGGACGAACATCGCGGCGACGCCAACTCCGAGCAGTATAAGTGCCCGCGTATCGGCGATCGCTTCGACGCGATCGATCGCCAGAATCAGGAGTCCCACCACGATCGTGTAAAAGATCATTGGTGCTCCGCTGGTCGCGATGATGACGATCACCGGGTTCGCGCTGGTGACAAGAATACCCGATGCCGCCAAACCTGGTGACCAACCGCGTTGTATGAGATCACGCGCCAGAAGCCCCTGCGCCAGAGCGGTGGCCGTTATTGTGATGACGACCATCGAGGATGGGCCGCATCCCGGTATCAGGTGCAGAAGATTGATCATCACAAACATCGGCCATTGCCCGGACAGCAACATCTGCGAGTTGGCGTGATTCCAAGACTCGCGCAGGGCGGGCTCGATCGCGCCGGCCAGCAGGAGCTTGTGAGCGGCCGCGGCGAACAACAAGAACGACGCCCCGCCGACGACCAGCGCCACTCGCCACGGACGCGTGACCAGGGGGCCGGAAGAGCGGACCTGGATGTGGCTTGCGCCGCTACTCACTGTGCTTCACTTCCCGTGGCGGAACCCGCCTTGAGGCTGGCAATGGTTTCCTGGGTGCGCGAGGACGTTCCGTGGGTTGTCTTTTCCCAATAATGAGGGTTGGTGACGAGTTGCAGGAGTGCCTTGTAGGCCGCCACGGAGTGCAATACCCAATAGGCAGGGGCAAGCAGTCCCCATGGAACCAACCCGTACCAGCGACGCTTCGCGACAGCGACGATATTGAAATACACGTACATCGCGTTGCCCACCATCAGATCGAACAGCGCAAGCACCAGAACGGGCCCCGGGAAGAAGCCGGCCACGGCCGATCGCCCAACGATGACCGAGACGAGAAACATGATCCAGAGCAACGGATTGATCAGCGCGGTCATCGGGGGGAAGCCGATGAACATATGGAAGCCGAGAAATCCGACCGGCCCCAGCCGCCGGTAAAGCTCGACCGGCCGGCGCATATGCACGAGCCATGTCTGCATATAGCCCTTGATCCATCGGCTACGCTGGTTGATCCAGCTGTGCAGGACGCCGTTTGCTTCCTCGAATGTTGTGGAATTGACCACGGCCACCCGATAGCCAGCCTGCGTGAGGCGGATGCCAAGATCGGCATCCTCGGTGACGTTGTAGGGATCCCAGGCGCCGAGTTCGTGCAGCACCTCGGTTCGGAAGTGGTTCGACGTTCCGCCGAGGGGGATAGGTATGTTCAGCCGGTACAGGCCGGGCAGCAGATAGTCAAACCATTGGCTATACTCGAGTGTGAACATCCGGGTCGGAAATTGTCATCACGGTTGAAATAGTTGAGCCGTGCCTGAACGCAGGCGACCTCGGGGCCGGAGGCATTGAACAGCGCGACAACCTTGCGCAGCTGGTCGGGTTCAGGGCTGTCCTCGGCGTCGAAAATCACGGTGTATTCGCCGCGCGCGAAGCGAAGCGCATAGTTGCAGGCCTTTGGCTTGGTTTTCGGCTGGCTGTCCGGAACCCGGATGATCTCGAAAAGATCCTCAGCACCGAGGGCCTTTGCTGCCTCGATCGTCTCGGTGTCGCCGGCTTCAAGCACCAGTTTCACATCGAGCTTCGCCCGCGGATAATCGAGGCGTCGGATCGAATCGACCAGGATCGGCAATACTTCAGCCTCGCGATACATCGGAACAAGAACGGTGAAGACCGGGAGATCCCCGTCCTTGAGTGCGGCGAGTTCGCTCGCATTGACGGATATATCGGTCCGCCTCCCGCTTCCGACGATCGTGAGGACACCGCGGAACGCGAACAGGGACGCATACAGTGCGGAAACCGTCGCCATGATGCCGAGCAGCGTCAGGCGGGGGGCCAGGCCCAGGGCGAGCAGGAGCGCAAGACCAATCCCCACCGCGACGGTCTTCTGGCCCGCCGAAAGCGTGACTTTTGCAGAGAGTTCCGGATTCCGGTTGAACAGCGCCTCGCGCGCCGCTTCGCTCAATTCTGGGTCAAATATCCGTTGAACGGCCCAGATCAAATCGAATTTCGACGTGATCACGAACTCGACGTGACAGCCCGGCATGCGTTCGCGCATGAGGGCGCGGATCGCAGGATCCTCGGGATTCAGGGTTGCGATCACCACAACGCCGTCCGGCTGGCGCCGCCAGGGAATAAACAGGTGACGCAGGTAAAGGTCATGCTCGGCTTCGGCAAGCAGCGTGTGATCACACGGACTGGCCCGGAGATCGACAAGCGGCAAACCCGATGCGGCGGATAGTTCTCGTGCCCATCGCAAGCTGGTGACGCGATACATCGCGCTCAACACGTCTGGCAGACTGACGCGCCAGGCATAGGCGGTATGGATCGCCTCGTCCCGTTGCAAGGGGGTGACGCTGCCCGCTTGCACCAGGCGGTCGAGTGCTGCCAGATCGCGAGCGGAAGGCGGCCGCCATGGTGGCCGGCCCGAAGCGGGCATGCGTCAGAACCTCAGCCAAACGGCAAGAAAGCCAGCATTGCCGAGAGCGACGTTTCGCCCACCGGCGTCATGCCATAGGCCTGCCTGCACAGCGACATGATGAGTAAGGTCATGCACCACGGAAAACGCGACGCGGTAGAGATTGTAATCCGATCCGCCGGGCGCGGCCGTGCCGACGCTGATCGTGTTGAAGCCTTGCGCGAGCAATAGCCAGCCTCGCCGAGGGCGAATACCGATCGTCCCGTCGGCACGGATCTGATCGGCCCAGCCATCGACTTCCATCCGATAGCCCGCTTCGAGATCGGTATAGCCGGACCAGCCACCGGGCAGGCGAAAGGCGTGGCCAAACAGCACGCGGCCTTCATATTCGGCGCCTGGCTGGGCAAGAACGGGGGAGGCCGGACTTTGCACGCCGGGGATGCCCAGTTGCCCCTGTACCGAGATCACGTTCCATGCGTCGCGCCACACCGCATAGCGTGCCCAGAGGTTGAATTGCACGAAGCCGGTGGCCCCACGGGTGCCCGGCAGGTTCGACTGTATCACTTCCTGAGCCCTGGGTTGGAAACCCAGAGTCAATCGTGGAGTGAGCCCATATTCGATGTAGGGAGACAACTCATATTGCACATAGCGGCCTCGCCCGGCCGGCTGGCCGAACTGGCCATAGCCCTGGGTCGCCGCGTGATAGTCGCTGAACGTCTCGATCGCGAGCCAGTGCCCGACGGGCTCGGGCCAGGCACCCGCCCTGGCGGCGGATGTTGTTGCGGCGGTGCCGGCGATGACAAGCGCCGCCAGCCGCCATGCCGGCATTATTCTCCTCATCGACGGTGTCTCCGCCGCGCGAGAATCACGACGAGAGCGACAGCGATGAGCAACCAGATGACCGCAAAGAGCTCCCGACGCCAGGCCGCGACGATGCCCGCCACGCTGGCGACGGCAGAACTGTGGAAGTCCGCCCGGTATGCGGCCGTCTCGAAGGTCGCTGGCGGTCCCGATCCATCATAGAAGGCGATGTTACCATCGCCGGGCAACACAGCCTGAGCCAGGCTGGATCGTGGGCCGGGAGTCAACCACAGTCCCGGAACGCCCGTCTTGGTCGCGGCCAGCTGGAGAACGGTCAATTTACGGATATGCGGCAGCTCTATCGCTGCCGACCGGCCGGGAAGCGAAAGCTTTCGGGCGGCGTGCGGCGCCCGAGGTTGCGGCAGCGGCGCCTGTGCCACCACATCATCGGGCTTGTCAGCGATCAGCAGGAACGGACGGGTCGGTGGTCCGTTCGCGGCGATGACATTGATGGCGATCGGATTGACCTCATGGTTGCCCAGCAACTGCGCGACGAGCGGCAGGGTCGGGCCGAGTGCCGCCGCCGGCAGGTCGGTCAGCACGGGAACCGAGCCGCCGCCCGCCGGGGAAAACCCGTTAAACCTTGTCGGCCGGCGCGGGCCATTCCCCAGAACCAGTTCGGTATTGTTCATGAGGGTGAAGTCCACCCCTGCAGGCTGCGAGCACACTTCGGTGTGGCCAAGCCGGCTCAGTTGCAAGGTGACGGGCGCCCCTGCCGACAGAAGTCGCTGGGGCAGATCGATCCGCACATGGTCAAGCCTCACGGCGCCCCGAAAGGCTCGGCTCCAGACGACGTTGCCGCCCACCAGCAAGGTAACGGCCTCGGCGTCGCCCGGTGGAAGGGCGGCGCCTCTCCCCTCCAGAATTACGGCAGTGACGTGCCTGTTGACCGGCAGGGACGCCGGAACGAGAGGAATTGGCAAGGTTCTGGTGCCGAATACCGTCACCGTTTTCGAGGCGATGCCAAGCGCTCCGAGTGTGACAGCATCGGCCCCCTGACGTTTGGTGGCGGCGCTCGCCAGCGTCGCCGTGACGCCTGCCGAGCGAATGCCGGCGGTCAGTTGATCGGCCACCACGAGACCGCGCGCCGCGGCGGGCGAGCCGACGACGATCTGGGATTGACCATCGGTGCCGGTCTCGACGTTTGCCACGTCGTGTTTCGGGTCATTGGATGGGTCGATCCGGATCGATGCGTCGGGCTGATCGGAGACGAACGGCGTGATTCCGCGCTCGACAAGCGCGGTGGACAGAATGAGCGCACTATCGATGTCGGCGAGGCTCGGCTGTGATGGCAGCGCGATCGTCACTGGTGTCGAAAGTCCGCGCCAAGCGGTTCCGACGCCTGCCTTGCCGCCGGATGGCGTGAAGCCGGTATTTGCGGCGATGCGGATCCATGTGCTTGCCGGAGAGCGGCCGCCGCAGTGACCGCGCCGGACCGGCGGCAGTGTCTCGATAAAGGTCAGGCGCAGAAAGGAGGATTGCCCTGTCACAAGCGAGGCCGGAATCGTGATGCGGATGGGCGAACCGGCGTCGCTGGCGGGAACGGTATCCACCGGCGTGCCATTGGCCTCGACGGTCAGCGCCGCACCGGCACCAAGTGTACTCGCAGCCATGAAACGCAGGGTCAGGTCGCCCCCGATGGCCCCCTGAGTGACCGGCATGAACACGCTGGCATGGAGGTGGTCACTCCTCAGGGTAATGCCCTGGGGAAATCCGAGATCCCGTATTGTGTTGGCATCTGCGATACCACAAACCAGATTGGGCATGAGGCCAACCATGGCCAGTATGGCACCGTAGAGGCATTTGGGCCGGAAGGAGCGGGGAGGCTGGGTTGGAGATTGTGTGCAGTTGACGCGTTCGTCGCGTAATCTCAAACTGATCACAGATTATTCCCACAAGACGATATTTTAAGACCAAAACATTAGCTGTCTAATTTAATATCTTTTTTATCAAAATGAGTAAAGCCTGATCGAGAATGTTGACTCGAAATTTGAACGTTTCTGGCTTCAATCATGATTTCGCAGCTATCCGCCGGCCTTGTCGCGCTGAACCGCGGCGTACGCGCTCACCCATCTTGAAGCTAAAGGGGTTCGGTGGCCGATCCACAACGCTGATGTTTGCGGCTTCGCGACGGTCCGCGACCAAAGAAACCGTTCGGAACATCTCGCCAGTGCGCCGGAACGGCTGCGCTGACAACCTTGATCTGGCACGCCTCCGATCCCATCGCATGTAGCGCTTTATCTATTTGATAGTCGCGGCATCTTTGGCCGAATGACATGATAGTCAGCGTGCAGCATGAAAATATCAGGTTCCGGTAATACATTGTTAAGGAGGCCCGGATAGAAGTTTTATTTAATAAAATAGACCAATCAATAAAAATGGGAATTGTTTCGTGGTTATTGGGAAGCTACGTCAAATCTCTGACAAAAGCAGGATGTTTGATGCCATTGGAAACTCCTTCGGCATCATCGGTTTCAAACCCGACGGCACGATCATCGACGCCAACGACAGTTTTCTCCGTTTGATGGGCTACGGCGCCGCCGACATCATCGGGCGCCATCATCGTATTTTTGTAACCGTAACCGAGCGCGACAGCGCCGCCTACGGCGAGTTCTGGCAGCGCCTGCGCGGCGGCGCCTTCTGCTCCGGCGAGTTCCGCCGCATCGCCAAGTCCGGCCACGATGTCTGGCTCCGCGCCTCCTACGTGCCCGTCCGCAACCGCGCCGGCAAGGTCGCCAGGGTGGTCAAGGTCGCCCTCGACATCACCGCCGAGAAACGGGCCGCCGCCGAAAACGAAAGCATCCTCAACGCCATCGAGCGCTCCCAGGCCGTCATCAAGTTCGCGCTCGACGGCACCATCCTCGAAGCCAACGACAACTTCCTTCGCGTGATGGGTTACGCGCGCGACGAGATCGTGGGCCGCAAGCACAGCATGTTCGCTACACCAGCATACGCCGCCAGCCGCGAATACCAGGCCTTCTGGGAACGCCTGCGCCAGGGCGAATTCATCGCTGGTGATTTCGAGCGCGTGGGCAAGGGCGGCCGCCACGTCTGGCTCCAGGCCACCTACAACCCGGTCTACGACGCCGAGGGCAAGGTG
>NZ_AFPR01000499.1:0-3303 GCF_000219295.1 Acidiphilium sp. PM | reverse complement strand
TTGCGATTTCTGATCACCGGGGGCTGCGGCTTCATTGGTTCTGCGGTTGTCCGTCGGCTTGTGGCGAGCACGCCGCACGAGGTCGTCACCGTCGACAAGATGACCTACGCCGCCTCGGAGGACGCGCTGGGCGCTGCGCTGGGGCATCCGCGCCATCGCCTGATCCGCGCCGACATCGCCGATGCCGCGGCGATGCGCGCCGTCTTCGAGGCGCACCGGCCCGACATCGTCATGCATCTCGCCGCCGAATCCCATGTCGACCGCTCGATCGACGGGCCGCGCGATTTCATCGACACCAACATCACCGGCACCTTCGTCCTGCTCGAGGCCGCCCGCGCCTGGTTCGCCACCCTGGACGAGCCCGCCCGCCGCCGCTTCCGCTTCCACCACATCTCCACCGACGAGGTGTTCGGCGCCCTCGAACAAGGCGATCCCCCCTTCACCGAAACCACCCCCTACGACCCCCGCAGCCCCTACGCCGCCAGCAAGGCCGCCTCGGACCATCTCGTCCGCGCCTGGCGGCACACCTACGGCCTGCCCGCCATCGTCTCCAACACCACCAACAATTACGGCCCCTGGCAGTTCCCCGAGAAACTCATCCCGCTGGTGCTCATCAACGCCCTCGAGGGCCGCCCCCTGCCCGTCTATGGCGACGGCTCCAACCTGCGCGACTGGCTCTTCGTCGAGGATCACGCCGAGGCGCTCCTCGCCATCGCCCTCACCGGCACGCCCGGCGAGACCTACGCCATCGGCGCCCGCCAGCCCCGCTCCAATCTCGACGTCGTCCGCGCCATCTGCCGCCTGCTCGATGCCCGCCGCCCCGATCCCGCCGGCCCGCGCGAGCGGCTGATCACCTTCGTCGCCGACCGCCCCGGCCACGATTTCCGCTACGAGATCGACCCCGCCCGCAGCGAGGCCGCCCTCGCCTGGCGCGCCGCCCACGATTTCGAGGCCGGACTCGCCCGCACCGTCGACTGGTATCTCGCCAACGAGACCTGGTGGCGCGCCATCCGCGCCCGCCGCTATGCCGGCCAGCGCCTCGGTACCGCCGCATGATCCGCAAGGGCATCATCCTCGCCGGCGGCTCCGGCACCCGCCTGCACCCCTCCACCCTCGCCGCCTCGAAGCAGCTCCTCCCCGTCTACGACAAGCCGATGGTCTACTATCCGCTGTCGACCCTGCTGCTCGCCGGCATCCGCGACCTGCTGCTGATCTCCACCCCGCAGGACCTGCCCCAGTTCCGCCGCCTGCTCGGCGACGGCAGCCAATACGGCATCCGCATCGGCTATGCCGCCCAGCCCTCGCCCGACGGTCTCGCCCAGGCCTTCCTGATCGGCGCGGACTGGCTCGCCGGCGAGGCCTGCGCCCTCGCCCTCGGCGACAACCTCATCCACGCCGACCATCTCTCGCTCGCGCTGCGCCAGGCCGCCGGCCGGGAGGCCGGCGCCACCGTCTTCGCCTACCAGGTGCGCGATCCCGAGCGCTACGGCGTCGTCACCTTCGACAGCGCCGGCCGCGCCATCGACATCGTCGAGAAACCCGCCGCCCCCGCCTCCAGCTGGGCGGTCACCGGCCTCTATTTCTACGACCGCCGGGTCACCGAATTCGCCCGCCGCATCCGACCCTCCGCCCGCGGCGAGCTCGAGATCACCGATCTCAACCGCCTCTATCTCGACGACGGCTCCCTCGCCGTCGAGCGCCTCGGCCGCGGCACCGCCTGGCTCGACGCCGGAACCCCCGACTCCCTGCTCCAGGCCGCAACCTTCGTGCAGACCATCCAGGCCCGCCAGGGACAGCTCGTCGGCTGCCCCGAGGAAGTCGCCTTCCGCATGGGCTTCATCGACGCCGACACCCTGCGCCGCCACGCCGCCCGCCTCGGCAAGACCGAACTCGGCCGCGTCCTGCGCGAACTCGCCGACGGAGAGGCCGCATGATCGAGCCGCTCGACCTGCCCGGCGTCATGCTCATCACCCCGCCCCGCTTCGCCGATTCCCGCGGCTGGTTCAGCGAAACCTGGAACCAGGCAAGGCTCGCCGCCCTCGGCTTCACCGAAACCTTCGTGCAGGACAACCACTCCTCCTCCACCCGCCCCGGAACCATCCGCGGCCTGCACTGCCAGCTCGCCCCCTTCGCCCAGGGCAAGCTCGTCCGCTGCATCCGCGGCGCGATCTGGGACGTCGCCGTCGACATCCGCCACGGCTCGCCCAGCTTCGGCCGCCACGCCGCCGCCGAGCTCTCCGCCGCCAACGGGCGCCAGCTCTGGATCCCGCCCGGCTTCCTGCACGGCTTCTGCACCACCGAGCCCGATACCGAGGTCGTCTACAAGGTCACCGCCCCCTACGACAAAGCCTCCGAACGCGGCGTCATCTGGAACGATCCCGATCTCGCCCTGCCCTGGCCCGTCCCCGCCGGCACCGCCCTCCTCTCCGACAAGGACAATCTCCTGCCCCGCCTGGCCGAGGCCGAACCCTGGTTCAGGCTCTGACATGCCGCCCCGCCCGATCCTGATCACCGGGGCGAGCGGCCAGCTCGGCCACGCCCTCGCCGCCCGCGCGCCCGCCGCCGGGCTCCCCGCCCGCGCCATCGGCCGCCCCGGCTTCGACTTCGACGCCCCGGAAACGATCGCCAGGGCCCTCGCCGCCGCCGATCCCGCCCTCGTCGTCAACGCCGCCGCCTGGACCGCCGTCGACGCCGCCGAGACCAGCGCCGACGCCGCCTTCCGCGCCAACCGCGACGGCCCCGCAACCCTCGCCACCCTCTGCCGCAGCCGCGGCATCCCCCTCATCCACGTCTCGACCGACTACGTCTTCGACGGCACCAAGGGCGCGCCCTACACCGAAACCGACCCGATCGCCCCGCTCGGCGTCTACGGCCACAGCAAGGCCGCCGGCGAGGAAGCCATCCTCGCCGCCGGCGCCGACGCCATCATCCTCCGCACCGCCTGGGTCTTCTCCGCCACCGGCAAGAACTTCGCCCGCACCATGATCGCCGCCGCCCGCCGCCTGCCGGCGCTGCGCGTCGTCGCCGACCAGCGCGGCACCCCCACCGCCGCCGAGGACCTCGCCGACGCCATCCTCGCCATCGCCGCTCGCATCCTCGCCGAAGGCTGGCAGCCCGGCTTCGCCGGCATCTTCCACGCCACCAGCGCCGGCGACACCTCATGGCACGGCTTCGCCACCGAAATCCTCGCCCTCGCCGCTCGCCACGGCACACCACACCCCGACATCATCCCCATCGCCACCGCAGACTGGCCCACCCCAGCCCGCCGACCCGCCGACTCCCGCCTCGACACCACAAAACTCA
>NZ_AFPR01000500.1:0-2524 GCF_000219295.1 Acidiphilium sp. PM | reverse complement strand
CCATGCGGGCCGGTGGCGACCCGTTGCCGTGCCGTCTCTCGTGGCGCGGGCAGGGCGAGGTCGGCCGCCTCGATCAGCCGTCCGCTGGCCATCACCGCGGCGCGCCGAACGGTCGAGACCAGTTCGCGCACATTGCCCGGCCAGCCGTGCCGGCGCAGCGCCGCCAGCGCCTCGGGCGAGAACCCGTCGATCGCGAGGCCGAGTTCGCGGACGGCGCTGCGCAGCACGACCATGGCGAGGAGCTCGATATCGCCGTCCCTGGCGCGCAGCGGTGGCATCTCGATCTGCAGGACGTTGAGCCGGTAGAACAGATCCTCGCGGAACCGCCCGTCCTCGATCGCGCGGTGGAGATCGACATGGGTGGCGGCGATGACGCGGGTGCGCACGCTGACCGGCTCGCGCCCGCCAAGGCGGAAGATCTGCCCCTCCTGAAGGAATCGCAGCAGATGACCCTGCAATTCGAGAGGCAGGTCGCCGATCTCGTCCAGGAAGAGAGAGCCGCCATCGGCCATCTCGATCAGCCCGACCCGCCGGGCGGCGGCCCCGGTAAAGGCACCTTTCTCGTAGCCGAACAGTTCCGAGGCAATCAGGCTGGCGGGCAGGGCGGCGCAGTTGATCGCCACGAAACGGCCGTCGCAGGCGTTTGACCGGTCATGGATCGCGCGGGCGGCGAGTTCCTTTCCCGTGCCGGTCTCCCCGGTGATGAGCACTGGCGCATCGACAGGTGCGAATCTCCGGATCAGCTCGAATGTCCTGAGCATCGCCGGAGACTGGCCGACCATCACCCGGTCCGCTGCCGCTCTGCCGCCCGCACCGCCGGTATGGGCCTGTGCCCCGTTGCCAAAGACGGACTCGGCAGGTCGGGCGGCGAAACCTTCGTAAGCGGTATGTCGCATGGCCTCCCCACTCCGTGGATCGCGGGGGGGATGCTATCAACGCGGCCTCATGAAATTATTGCAGAATGTATTAAAAATATTACGATATGATCCAGAATATACTGATAGAAAATAATCTTTAAAAATACAACCAGAAATTTTGTTGAAAAGGTCATTTCCGTCGAAATAGTACCTATCGTTATTATTCTTCTGGATGATGCGCCAAGATTTAAAAAACGAGACTTTTCTATTTCATGGGCCAATGAAATATATTGCAATTTCCGCATATGAATGAACATCTGACGCACTGGTCCGGTTTTTTTTCGCCTTCCCGACCGGGTAAAACGGTTCTTTAACCAAGAGCTGGCATGCATGCGCGACGCGTCTGTGGAGGCATGCAGTGCTCAACAAGCTTTCGATCCGTTACCAGTTTGCCGCGCTCGGTGCGTTCGGCATCGTGATGACGCTTATCGCCATGGTTCTCGGGCTTCTTGCCTCCTACCAGATCGGAATGCAGGGCAGAAAGGCGGAAATCCGCGCCCTTGTCAGTGATGCCGTCAACATCACCAGCAGCTTCGTCAAGATGGCGGAGAGCGGATCCATGCCGCAGCCGCAGGCGAAGGCGCTCGCGCTCAAGGCGCTCGGCGCTGCCCGGTTCGATCATGGCGACTACTATTTCGTGGACAGCCGCAAGGGCATCGGCCTTCAGCATGTCGACAAGGCCTTGATCGGCACCGACCGCTATGATGCGAAGGACATGTTCGGCCACTACACCGACCGGGTCATGATCGATTCGATCCGCGCGGGGCACCCTGCCTTCGGTCACTATTACATGCCCAAGGCTGGATCGACGAAACCCGAGCCCAAGATCTCCTTCATGGGCCAGGTTCCCGGCTGGGGCTGGTACATCGGCACTGGCGCCTACATCAACGACATCAACGCCGAGTTCTGGCGCAATGTCTCGCGTTTTGCCGCGATCTTCGTGCCGATCTTCGCGCTGTTCCTGATCGTGATGTATCTCATCCAGCGCAAGATCAGCTCGATCCTGCGGGCGATGACCGCGGCGATGACCCAACTCGCACGGGGAGATTTCGAGGCCCTCGTGCCGTTCACCGACCGCAAGGACGAAATCGGGGGAATGGCGCGCGCGGTCGAGATCTTCAAGTCGGCGGGCATCGAGAAGGCGCGGCTGGAGGCCGAGGCCGCGGCGCTCGCCCGCCAGCGCGAGACCGAGCGCGCCCGCGCCGATGCCGAACGCGAGGCCGCCGCCAAGCAGCTGGCCCTTGTTCTCGATGCCGTCGCCGGCGGCCTCGAACAACTGGCGGCCGGCCGGCTCACCTTCCGCCTGAACGAGGCCTTCTCGTCCGAATACGAGCGTCTTCGCAACGATTTCAATGTTGCGATGGACCGCCTGCAGGAGGCGATGCGCGTTGTGGCCGCCAACACGTCGGCGATCCGCTCCGGAACGAACGAGATTTCCTCGGCCGCCGATGATCTCTCGCGCCGCACCGAGCAGCAGGCCGCCACCCTCGAGGAAACCGCCGCAGCACTCGAAGAGATCACCGCGACGGTGCGCAAGACCGCGGAGGCCGCGGTCCATGCGCGCGGTGTCGTCGATACGGCGCAGCACGACGCCCAGCGCGGCGGCA
>NZ_AFPR01000501.1:0-4582 GCF_000219295.1 Acidiphilium sp. PM | reverse complement strand
TGACGACCCGCTACGCCAATTTCTCGAAAGATGAGCTTATCCGCCTCTTGGAGCGCCGTGATGCCCGGCAACGCTACGGGCTTATCTGGGAGCGGGAGGGGATAGAACGGGACCGGGCGGTCAATGATGACTTCGTCGTTCTTGACCTGGTCGAAGACCTTTCCACGCCTCGTCAAGCCTCGGGCTGGCAGAATTTCGTCATCGAGGGCGATAATTGGGACGCTCTCCGCGCGCTGCGGCTGACCCATGCGGGCTCAATCAAATGTATCCTGATTGACCCTCCTTACAACACGGGCGCCAAGGATTTTACCTATAACGACTCATACGTCGGCAAGGATGATAGGTTTCGTCATTCTTTATGGCTGGAATTTCTCTACAAGCGCCTAATTCTTGCGCGAGACCTGCTCGCCGATGATGGCGTTATTCTGGTTTGTATCAACGATGAAAACCGCGCCCGCCTCGACTTGCTTATGGAACAGGTCTTTCCTGGGATGCGGGTTGGCAGTTTCGTATGGCGCACCAAGGACACCAACAATAGTGATAAAGCCCGCAGTTATAGCGGCGTCCATGAGCATATCCTAATCTACGCCAACGGTAGATTTAGCTTTTCTGGGGAAGCTACGGGACTTGGAAAATTTCGCCTCCTTGAAGGATATGGGGACAGAAAGGTTCGCCTTGACCCGATTACAAAACCAGAAACGTATAAATCTCGCCCTGGAACATACTATCCTATCCAAAACCCAATAACGGGACTTTGGTATCCGTGCGCGCCCAATAGGGTTTGGGCATTTTGGAGTGAAACGAAGCCGCCAAAAGGAAAGACGAGACTTGGAACATCAATCGAAGCACTCGTTCGGGCCGGTGAAATATATTTTCCTCCTGAAAATGAGGAGCCATTTTTTTATCCAACCAGAGAGGCGCTTGATGAAGCTATCCGTCAAGGAAGCGTTCCCCGCGATGGTCGAAATCGTCCCCTTCTGAACACAGGGCTTCCTGACCTGGATTTTTGGGTTGGCAAGCGCATCGCGCACGGAAGGTTGAGCCGAATTGTTCCTCTCGCAGACGAGCATCTCGCCGCGACCAAGCCCGTTGGAAGTTGGATAGCGGGGATTTCCGAGTCTGTTTCCACGGATGATGTGGAAAGTCTGCGTAGCGAACGGCAGGGTTCTGCGACAACTCTGTTGGAGAAAGTTTTTGGCGATAAACGTTTCTCGTTTCCGAAACCGCTTTCACTATTTCAGCAGTTGATTCGTTCATGCGTTCCACTTGATGGAATTGTTCTTGATTTCTTTGCTGGCTCAGGAACAGCCGCCCACGCAGTTTTATCACAAAATGCGGAAGATGACGGCAATCGCCGATTTATAATGGTTTCAAATACCGAAGCCACAACTGACGAACCTGACAAGAACTTGTGCCGAGATGTCTGCGCGACCAGAATTCGCAGTGCCATTGATGGATATGCTGATGTCGAAGGTTTAGGTGGGGAGTTCGCATATCTCCGAACTAGGCACATCGAAGAAAGCGATATCCCATATGACCTGGACGCACCAGCGGTTTGGACTCTAATCCAGCTTCGGCATGGGCTTCCGCTGACACCATATGACTCATCGAAGCCGGTTCAGATGTCTGTATGGTCTGAAACTGATGACGTAAAGCAGACTATCGCTTATGCCCCGCTCATCAACGAACGCGCAATAAAGCAGCTTGATGCGATAAAAGGTCTGCTCACGATTTACACACCAACACCAGCAGCGTTGGAAGACAAGTTCTATTATCCATCGCTGGCGGTGGAAGCGGCACCAGACCGGTTCCTTGCGGAATTCCGGTATAACGTTGTGGGGCTGTGAGATGTCGAAGAGAACCATAGCTCCGCTCGTCCTTAAGAACTTCCAACAAGAAGCGGTTGATACGCTTGTCGGTGTGATGACCGACACGGTTGAAAAAATTAAGGCTGCGCCTGCCCGCCGCAGAGAGATTGCCCGCAGGATAGGATGCGCACTCCTGGAAGCCCCAACCGCATCTGGCAAGACGGTCATGCTCGCTTCTACTGCGGAGCGTGTAAGCGGAAAAGCACCCGTCGTATGGTTCTGGTTCGCGCCATTTAAAGGTGTCGTGGACCAGACCTCAACTGCGCTGCGTAGTGTGGCTCCGGCTTTGCGAATTCGAGACCCGAAAGCTGACCGCGTTTCTATCGGAACACGCCCAGGCGACGTGTTTATCAGCACATGGGCGTCTGTAGCAGCCAACAACAAAGACACACGCAAAATGCGTGTAGATGATGATGAATTGCCCGCCTTGGACAATCTGCTTACCCAGATACGTGATGCGGGTTTAGTTGTTGGTGTGGTTGTCGATGAAGCTCACCATTCATTCAAAGCAGGGACGCAGGCGTTCAAGTTTTTTGATGAGATTTTACGTCCCGACCTGCTAATGCTTGCCACTGCGACGCCCGATGATGCCGATGTTGAGATTCTCCGCCGAAGCCTGGGCATTGACCGCTTTCAGCGCATCAGCATCTCACGTGAACGGGTGGTTGAAGAGCGGCTGAACAAAGAGACAGTCAAGGCAATTGCCTTTGTAGCAAAAGGCACGAGTGAAAAGCTGCTCGACCTTAATGAGGTTGCTTTACGCAAGGCCATCGACCAGCACCGAGCACTTAAAAAAGGATTAAAGGCTGCCGGTATTCCGATGGTCCCGCTGCTGTTGATTCAGGCAGCCAGCACGGGCTGGACACCTGAAAAGGTAAAGACGTTTTTGACAAGCCAGGCAGAATTTTCCGAAGCATCTGTGGGTGTCCACACTGCCGATGAACCGGACCCGGATATCCAGGCGCTTGCCAATGACCCCCAGGTAGAAGTTCTTATCTTTAAAATGGCGGTTGCGACGGGCTTTGATGCGCCGCGCGCAAGCTCGCTCTGCGCCCTTCGAGCTGTCCAGGATAAAGGATTTGGGCTCCAGGTCATCGGACGCATAATGCGCGTTCACCCAGCGCTCCAACGGCTACCCGATACACCGGCAGAGTTTAACACTGGCTACGTATTTCTCGGCAACGCCGAAAGCCAACTTGGCCTCCAGCAAGCTGCTGACCAAGTGCGCAGCTTGAAGAACCTGATACAGGTGTCCACTGACCGGGTGGATGTGTATGTCGCATCTGCGGATGCCAATGGTGAAATCACCATCGAGGACAAGGACGGGCAGCGAGTGTTGGTATTGACGCCGCCTGAAAGCTGGGGAGCTTATACACCTTCACCATCCGCAGCGGGGACGCAATCGGCAAGGCTTGATGAGCCTGACCCTCTCTTTGACTTGCTGGACAGCATAAAGCCATCATCAGCGTCAGCGGGAGAGCATGCCGCAGCCCTTCAAGGTCCCGGTCGCACGCCAAGGACAAACAGCGTAAATCAGAAAGCATATAGCTATCCCGTTCGTAATGACGTGAATGTCCCACCTCGATTGCTGACCGAGACGATGGCGGCAGACTCGCATACGCTCGTAGATGAGCTTGTAAAAAATGTGGTGTTTACCCCCGAGCATCTCATCATGGTTCATCAACATCGTGCTGAAGTGGAGCGCAAGGAGGTTGACCTTTTTGACGGTAGCGTATCCAAGCGCAGTATCGAACGAGCCGAAATTTCGGACCTGTTTGCCCGTCAGAATGCGTGGGGGCAGCTACGAATAAGCGACTATATCGACCCGCAAGAACTTGCTCATCGGCTTCTCCAAAAGTTGCGCCGGTCTATCGAGAACGCTGGACAGGACGTGCCTGACCAGAAAGTATTGCGTCGGGCTTTAAATGTTATCCTGGTGCGCTCTCCTACATTGTGCCGCGATGCTTTGCGGCGCGCCATGGCGTCATGTGTTGAGGCTGTTGAAGCCGATGACCTACCGGCCAGTTGGAGAAGCGATTTCGAATTGCCGTTCTCTATCAAGAACCTGTATCGGTGCGTTCCAAATGGTCTGAATACATGGGAGGTGGAATTTGCCGATTGGCTTGACCTCCAAGAAGACCGCGTCTTGTGGTGGACGAGGAATGTTCAAAATCGTGGGGCCCCCAACGGCTGGGGCGTAAAAATCATTCTGCCCGAGACTGGAAAGGGGTATTATCCTGATTTCATTGTTTGTGTGAATGGCAGAAAGAAGCAAGATGGTATTGCGCTTCTCGAAACGAAGGAGCGTATTGATTCCGTGGACAGTATCTCCAAGACTCGAAATGAACACCTGAAATATGGTCGTGCCATCATGATTACCTATGATAAGGGAATGAATAAGTTCATTCGCATTGAATATGATGCGGCGTTGAATAGGAACAAAGAGGTATCTGTGTTCGAAGCAGATAGCTTATTGTTGGATTAGCAGAATCTTATACAGCATAAGATGGAGAGAGATTAGTAGCCTTCTTTGATTTACTTGGCTTCAGTTCAATCATGCGCTCCCCCAACGTAGAACAGCATGAGAAGCAAGAACGGTCCAGCGCCTGAACTGTCGGTGCACCGAAATCCTCGAACGCATTGTCGCCGGCCATACCAAGGCCAACGAAATCGACACCCTGCTGCCTTGGAACTGGAAAACTCAGGCCACTCTA
>NZ_AFPR01000502.1:0-6940 GCF_000219295.1 Acidiphilium sp. PM | reverse complement strand
GGGCGTCGCCTACCTCTCGCCGGAGCCGGGGGCGGCACCGTTCATCAGCGTCGGCTCGACGGTCGAGGCCGGGCAGACGCTGCTGCTGATCGAGGCGATGAAGACCTTCAACCAGATCAAGGCGCCGCGCGCCGGCACCGTGAAGTCCATCCTCGTCGCCTCCGGCCAGCCGGTCGAATACGACGAACCGCTCGTCATCGTCGAATAAACGGCCGGTGCCCGTGTTCTCGAAGATCCTGATCGCCAACCGGGGCGAAATCGCGCTCCGGGTCCAGCGCGCCTGCCGCGAGATGGGCATCGCCACCGTCGCGGTGCATTCCACCGCCGATGCCGATGCGATGCATGTGCGCCTGGCCGATGAAAGTGTCTGCATCGGCCCCCCCGCCGCGCGCGACTCCTACCTCAACATGCCGGCGCTGATCAGTGCCGCGCTGATCACCGGGGCGGAGGCGGTGCATCCCGGCTACGGCTTCCTCTCCGAGAACGCCGATTTCGCCGAGATGGTGGAAGCCCATGGCCTCGCCTTCATCGGCCCCTCGCCCACCCATATCCGCATGATGGGCGACAAGATCACCGCCAAGACGACGATGGCGGATCTCGGCGTGCCGCTCGTCCCCGGCTCGGACGGCGAGGTGCCGGATGTCGAGGCGGCGAAGCGCGTCGCCGCGGAAATCGGCTGCCCGGTGCTGATCAAGGCCGCGGCCGGCGGCGGCGGGCGCGGCATGAAGGTCGCCCGCACCCTTGAAGAGGTCGAGGAAGCCTTCTGCACCGCCCGCGCCGAAGCCGGTGCGGCCTTCGGCAACAACGCCGTCTATATCGAGAAATATCTCGACCGGCCGCGCCACGTCGAGCTTCAGGTGCTGGGCGACAATCACGGCAACGTGGTGCATTTCGGCGAGCGCGACTGCTCGCTGCAGCGCCGCCACCAGAAGCTGCTGGAAGAGGCGGGTTCGCCCGGCATCACCCGCGAGGAGCGCGACCGGCTCGGCGAGATCGCCACCGCGGCGCTGACGAAGTTCGGCTACCGCAACGCCGGCACGCTCGAATTCCTGTATCAGGACGGTCAGTTCGCCTTCATCGAGATGAACACGCGCCTGCAGGTCGAGCATCCGGTCACCGAAATGGTCACTGGCGTCGATCTCGTGCGCGAGCAGATCCGCATCGCCGCCGGCGAGACGCTCGGCTACGGCCAGGCCGACATCTCGTTCAACGGCCACGCCATCGAATGCCGCATCACCGCCGAGGATCCGGAAACCTTCGCCCCCTCGCCGGGCAAGGTCGAGGTGTTCCACGCCCCCGGCGGCCTCGGCGTGCGGCTCGATTCAGCGATCTATGCCGGCTATCGCGTGCCCTCCCATTACGACAGCCTGGTCGCCAAGCTGATCGTGCATGGGCGCAGCCGGGCCGAAGCCATCGCCCGGATGCGCCGCGCGCTCGAGGAATTCGCCCTTTCAGGCATCAGGACGACGATCCCGCTGCACCTGCGTATCCTCGACGACCCCGGTTTCCGCTCCGGTGAATACACGATCCACTGGCTCGAGAACTTCGTCGCCCGTCGCTGAGTACCGCCGCCTCAGGACGCGGCAACGGCCGGCATCGCCAGGGGTGCCGCACGCGCCGCCAAGGATTCGAGGGCAGAGAACACCGAAAGCCGCGCTGGTTCGCCCGCCATCAGCGCCTGATGCGTCGGGTCGCCGGCCGCCATCCCGGCCATGAACGGAACGGTATGCTGCGCCACGGCATACTGGTCTCTGAACAGCCCCATCAGCCCGGTCTGGAAGGTCAGTCCCGGATAGGGCCGCGGCCGCTCCAGCACGCGAAAACCGCAGCGGCGATACATCGGCATGTGATGCGCGCGCACCGCGTTGAGCACGGCATCGACGTCGTGATGCAACCCGATATAGCCCGCCGCGCGGAAGGCGGCGAACAGCACCTCGACATCGTTCGCCGCATCGGCCGCCCGCGCGAGCTTGCCAAGCTCGATCGCGCTGCCCGCGGTGCCGGGCCGGCGTTCGGCCGCGACGACCGCCCGGATCTCCGTCTCGAAGATCTCCATGGCCTGGGTCCGATGAAACACCGGATCAGGGTGGCCCGGATCGAACAGCGCGACGCGGATCGTCGCCGCCGGCGTTCCGTTGCGGAATACCAGGATCGTGGAGTAATTCGGCCTCGTATCATATTCGTCACTGAACAGGCCATCCGGCCGTTCGCCGACAAAGCCGTATTCACGGTAGGCGTCGTAGCGCATGCCGTAGGCCAGGCGCGCCTGCTGCGGCGACGTGACCAGCTGCGCCTCGATGATATTGCCGGTCTCGCGCAGCCGCTTCACGCCCGTGCGCGGCTCGACATCGGTATCCAAGGGGGAATATACCATTTTGGTCTCCACCGAAAGTTGTTCGCGTTTGCAATTTAACCGATCTGCTTTAAGATTTAACAAATCATTTCAACCTATAGTGGTTTGCAAGTTGTCGGAAGATGGATTTTGAATTTGATCATTTTCCATTCGCTGTCGCAAAGAAACTGAAATTGAGACAGTCAGGCCAGACTACCCTCGATCTGTTGCCGCAAACACGACGTCAGATCGACATATCGCTACTGGACATGAGAACCGCGCTGGTCCCCCGGATGGTGGTCACAGGCGGGCTCGTCTCGGGTGCGTTGTGCTGGAGCTTCTGGAACCGGCTGCATGGCGCGCCGTTGCTGACCGGGGGCTTCGCCGGCCTGTTCACCGGCTACGTCCTGCTCTCGATCTCCGCGATTCTCTGGGCCCGCCGACCGGCGGACGTGCGGCCCGTCGTTTTCAAGCTCGCCTTTTCCGGCCTGGCCCTCATGATCGGCATATTCTGGTCGTTCATCCTGATCGGCGGGCTGCACCATGCCGATCCGGTGCAGACGAGCATGCTCTACGCGGTCGCGATCGGGCTGATGTCGACCTCGGCCTTCTCGGGTCCAGCACTCTACGCCCTCGCCCTCTGGACACCGGTGACGATCGGCTCCGTCATCGCCATCATGGCGGACTCGGCAATCCCCCCGGCCGCGACGCTGATCGGTCTCGCGAGCTACGCCTTCCTCACCTTCTCGACCATCCTCTACGTCAACGCCAACACGATGGAGCGCGAGTTGCGCCGCCTCGAGGCCGAGCGCCAGAGCGAGGTGATCAACCTCCTCCTCCGCGATTTCGAGGAGGGGGCGAGCGACTTCCTCTGGGAGACCGATGCCTCGCTGACGCTGATCCGCCCCTCGCTGCGCTTCGCCGAGGTCGCGCGTTCGACGCCGGCGGAACTCGCCAGCATGTCGATCATCCGCTTTCTCGTCGAACACGGCCGAGCCGGGCCGGATCATTCGTGCAACGCCGCGGTCGGCAACCTGATCCACCGGATCGGGCGGCGGGAAACCTTCAATGAACCCCGGACCCCGCTGCATTTCAGCAACGAGGAGCGGTGCTGGTCCATTGCCGGCAAGCCGGTGTTCGACCGCGAAGGGGTCTTCATCGGCTATCGCGGCGTCGGGTCCGACGTCACCGCCCACCGCCTGGCCGAACGCAAGATCGCCCACATCGCCAGCCACGACAGCCTGACCGGCCTCGGCAACCGCATGAGTTTCGACGAGGCGCTGCAGGCGGCCTGCTCGGGGCCGGTCGGTGTCGGCACCGGGCTGATCTGTCTCGATCTCGATCATTTCAAGTCGGTGAACGACCGTTTCGGCCACAAGACGGGCGACGAACTGCTGCATGCGGTCGCCCGCCGCATCCTGTCATGCGTGCGCAGCCATGATCGCTGCTTCCGCCTCGGCGGCGACGAATTCGCGATCCTCCTGCCCGATGCGACGATCGCCGATGCCGAGGCGGTCACCGGCCGTATCATCGATCGGCTGGCCGATCCCTTTCGCCTCGCCGACGTCACGGTGGCGATCGGCTCCTGCGCCGGCATCGCGATGATCACCCGCCCCGGCATCCTGCCGGAGGATGCCCGCCACGCCGCCGACCTCGCCCTCTACCGCGCCAAGGCGAGCGGCCGCGGCTCCGCCCGCCTGTTCGATCCGGAAAACGACCGGCACACGACCCGCCTCCGCCAGATCGATGCCGCGCTGGTGAGCGAATTCGAAAAGCAGGTTTTCTTCCTCGAATACCAGCCGATCGTCCGGCTCGACAGCGGCGCGGTGACCACCGTCGAGGCGCTGGTCCGCTGGAAGCATCCGGAATACGGCATTCTCCCGCCGGACCAGTTCATTCGGGCTTCGGAGCATAACGGCGCCATCATTCGCATCGGCGCCTTCGTCATCGAGGCCGCCTGCGCCTACGCCGCCACCCTGCCCGATCACATCGCGGTTGCGGTCAATCTCTCGCCTGTCCAGCTCCACGATCCGGCGCTGATCGAGCGGATCGGCGCCGCCCTCGTCCGTCACCGCCTCGGCCCGGGCCGGATCGAGTTCGAACTGACCGAAACCGCGATCCTCGACGTCTCGCCCGAGACCCGCCGCATCCTTGAGGCGATCACCGCGCTTGGTTGCCGCCTCGCGCTCGACGATTTCGGCTCCGGCTATTCCTCGATTTCGACCCTGTACTATTTCCGCTTCGACCGGCTGAAGATCGACCGCTCCCTGATCAAGGACGCGATGGATGATCCCCGCCGGCGGACCATTCTCTTCCATATCGGCCGCATGGCGCGCGATGTCGCCCTCACCATCACCGCCGAGGGCATGGAAACCGATCATCACCGCGTCAGCCTGATCGAACTCGGCTTCGAGGAGGGACAGGGCAGCCTGTTCGCGATGCCGATGAGCGGCGAGGCCCTGCACGACTGGCTCCGACTCCGCCTCGTCCCCAGCTCGGGCCGCCTGTTCGGCTGAGGCCGACGCCATTGTTGCCGAGGCGGATCGTGTTCCGCCGCCGGTTGCATCGCCACCTCCGCCCTCCATGTGAATCGGGCCACGGAAGGAGGACAGGATGGCCAATCCCGACGATATCTTCGCCCCCTACGATGCTCCCGCCGGAGGCTGGGGCGCGCTCGCCGCCACCGCCCGCGCGCTGCGCCAGCAAAGTGCCGTCGCCCGCGGCAGCCGCGCCCTGCTCGCCACCAACCAGCCCGAAGGCTTCGACTGCCCCGGCTGCGCCTGGCCCGACCCGCGCCACACCTCCTCCTTCGAATTCTGCGAGAACGGCGCAAAAGCCGTCGCATGGGAAGTGACCGACCGCCGCGTCACCCGCGATTTCTTCGCGCAAAACACCCTCGCCGATCTCGCGAAGCAGTCCGACCACTGGCTGGAAAGCCAGGGCCGCCTGACCGAACCGATGCGATACGACCCCGCGACCGACCGGTACGTCCCCATCGCCTGGGACGACGCCTTCGCCATGATCGCCCGTCACATCGCCGCGATGGACCACCCCGACCAGGCGGAGTTCTACGTCTCCGGCCGCACCTCGAACGAGGCCGCGTTCCTCTTCGCCCTGCTCGGCCGCCTGATCGGCACCAACAACTTCCCCGATTGCTCGAACATGTGCCACGAGCCCACCAGCCGCGGCCTGCCGCAGTCGATCGGCATCGGCAAGGGCACCTCGACCCTCGAGGATTTCGAACACGCCGACATGATCCTCTCGATCGGCCAGAACCCCGGCACCAATTCCCCGCGGGCGATGGGCACGCTGCGCGACGCGGCAAGGCGCGGCGCGCGCATCGTTGTGCTCAACCCGCTGCGCGAGCGCGCCCTCGAACGCTTTGCCGACCCGAAGGACGCGGGCGACATACTCACCAATCGCGGCCAGCGCATCGCCCATCTGTATTGCCAGGTGAAAGTCGGCGGTGACGTTGCGGCGTTGAAAGGCGTGATGAAGCTGCTGGTCGAGGCCGACCGCGACGCTCGGGCGAACGGCCGCACCCCGGTTCTCGATCACGACTTCATTGCGGCCCACACCAGCGGATTCGACGCTTTCGTTGCCGATCTCGACGCCACGGCCTGGGACGCCATTCTCGAGACGTCCGGCCTCTCGCGGGAGACCCTGCAGCAGATCGCCGACATCTACGCGGCGTCAAGGAACGTCATCCTGATGTACGGCATGGGAATCACCCAGCATCGTCACGGCTCGCAGAACATCCAGCAATGCGTGAACCTGCTGCTGCTGCGCGGCAATATCGGCCGGCCGGGGACGGGCATCTCGCCGGTGCGTGGCCATTCCAACGTGCAGGGCGACCGCACCGTCGGCATCGACGACCAGCCCTCGGCGGCGTATCTCGACCGTCTCGGCAAGGTCTTCAACTTCGAGCCGCCGCGCGAACATGGCCATAATGTCGTCACCGCGCTCGAGGCCATGCTGCGCGGCGACGTTCGCGTCTTCATCGGCATGGGCGGCAATTTCGCCGCCGCCGTGCCGGACACGCCGCTGGCCGATGCCGCGATGCGCCGCATCGGCCTGACCGTCAGCGTGGCGACCAAGCTCAATCGCGGCCATGTCGTGCACGGGCAGGACGCGCTGATCCTGCCCTGCCTCGCCCGCTCCGAGCTCGACCCGCAGAACGGCGTCCTGCAATCGGTGACGATCGAGGACTCGATGAGCATGGTCCATGCCTCCGGCGGCCTGCTGGAGCCCGCGAGCCCGCAGCTGCGCTCGGAGGTCGCGATCGTCTGCGGCATGGCGAAGGCGATCCTCGCCGACCGGCCCCCCCGGATCGACTGGGATGGCTATGTCGCGGACTATGCCCGCATCCGCGACGATATCGAGGCGGTCTATCCCGATCTGTTCCATGATTTCAACGAACGCCTCCGCCAGCCCGGCGGCTTCCGCCTCTACAACCCGGCCAGCGAGCGGGTGTGGAAGACGGATACGGGCCGGGCGAATTTTCTCGTCTTCCGCGGCGTGGCGGAAGATCCGGCGCGGGAACGGAATCCCGGCACGCTGCGCCTTGCCACGCTTCGCAGCCATGACCAGTACAACACCACGATCTAC
>NZ_AFPR01000503.1:0-1369 GCF_000219295.1 Acidiphilium sp. PM | reverse complement strand
GCGAGGCGGACGCCGCCGGTGGGCCCGCGGGAACTGAGGAGGTAGCCGCCGGCCACGAGATCCATCAGGATTTTCGCGAGATGATGGCGTGATACGTCGAGGCGGGTGGCAAGTGCGGACGTCGATTGAACCCGGTCAGGCTCGATCGCGAGCAGCATGAGGGCGCGCAGCCCGTAATCCGTATAGTTGGTCAGCGTCACAAACATATATTAGTCCGCTTATCAGGTATTGACAATGCGTATTTGGGCGGAGCATTTTACGCATATGAAATGCGTATATAGCCGGCTGACGGAGTAGCCATGCAGGACAACGGAATCGATGAAGCGATGATCGAACGGCAGGTGCATGCCTTCTATGGGGCGGCGAGGCGCGACCCGCTCATCGGCCCCGTCTTCGAGGCGAAGGTGCATGACTGGGATCGTCATCTCGGCCGCATGTGCGCGTTCTGGTCCTCTGTCGCGCTGATGAGCGGCCGTACAGCGGCACGCCGATGCAGGCGCACGCGCCGCTGCCCATCGAGGCCGCGCATTTCGGAAGATGGATGGAACTGTGGGCGGAAACCGCGCGGGAACACTGCCCGCCGGACGCGGCCGATCGTTTCGTCCTGCTCGCGGGGCGGATTGCCCGCAGCCTTGAACACGGCATTGCCGTGCATCGCGGCGAACTGCCGCTCTTCCCTCATGCCAATCAGGAGACAACCCATGTCCGGGCAGATTGAAACACCGGCCGACGCCGGTCTGTTGAACGCGCCTGTCGGCCAGATCGCCGCCAGCCGAGCGGGTGCCGCTTCGGTGTTTCAGACCTTCGGCATCGATTTCTGTTGCCAGGGCAAGCGCACGCTGGCCGAGGCGCTAGCCGGGCAGGGGATCGCGCCGTCGCCCGTTCTCGCCGCCCTGATGAGCGCCGCCGCCGAACCGCTCGATGACTGGCGGGACGCGCCGACGCCGGCGCTGATCGACCACATCAAGACACGCTACCACGCGGTCCACCTCGCCGAGCTGCCGAACCTGCGCGACCTTGCCGCCAAGGTCGAGGCGACGCACCGCAAGCACCCTGCCGTGCCGGATGGCCTTGCGGAAACATTGTCGCGCATGATCGCCGAACTGCGCCTGCATCAGCAGCGCGAGGAGGTCGTGCTGTTTCCGCTGCTCGCCCAGGGGGGCGGCGAGATGGCGCGTGCCGCAATCCAGGTCATGCGCGCCGAGCACGAGGATCACGGCGCGGTTCTCGCGGGGATCGAGGCGATCACCGGTGGCCGGGTCGCGCCGCAGGGCGCCTGTGCCACCTGGCGGGCGCTGTATCTCGGCCTCGGCAAGTTTCACGACGATCTGATGATGCATGTCCATCTGGAGAACAACGTCCTCTTCCC
>NZ_AFPR01000504.1:0-12849 GCF_000219295.1 Acidiphilium sp. PM | reverse complement strand
GCGGTTGGCCGTCTGCCGCACCGGATGATGGATTCGCCCCGCCGCGTCGCGCAGCACGAACCCGTGCTCGGCGCCGGCGGGGAAGGGGTCCGCGGTCACCGCGTCGATCTGCGCGAGCGACCGCCCCGAGAGTATCGCCAGCGCCCCGTCGCGCTGCGCCGCGAGCCCGCGCAGCATCGCCCCCAGCCCCGCGGGCACCGCCACCTCTTCCGCCGTCGGGGCAAACTCCAGCAACGTGCCGTCCAGATCGAGGAACAGCGCGTGATCGCGCGTCAGGATCGGTTTCATTCCCCCGAAATGGGCATGGATGATGCCCCGATCAAGCAACGAAGCCGGTTCGCTGGCGGAACGCTACCGCCGCGTCCCCGGCCACGAGAGCAGATCGTGCCCCAGCAGCATCGGAATCCGCAGCAGCACATGGCCGTCATGGACGATGTCGATCGGCGGCTCCACGGTGATCGAGCGGAACCGCGGCGCATACCGTTTCTCGATCGCCGCGACCGATCCCGGCATCGCCGCGATCAGGATATTTTCGCCGATCAGCGATTGCGGCGGCGTGACCACGCCGAACTCGTGCGGATCGCCCTCGAACACCGTCATCCGCATGCTCGGCCCCACCGCATAGGCGATCTTCCCGGCATCGAACCAGCGCAGCGCGGCGAGCGCCAGCCCCGGCTGGTCGAACTGCCCGCGCGCCTTCAGCGCCGTGCGGAAGCTGGTCCAGTCGATCGCCTGCAACGTGGGGGACTTGCCGGGCGGAAACATCGAATCGAACCCAGGCACGATGCCGAACCGCACCTGCAGGGCGATGAACAGCGCCGCCGCCACCAGCAGCGCCGCCGTTCCCTTCGCCGCCCGGCCGATCCACAGCCGCATCGTCCCCGCCTGCCGCACTACCCAGTCGCCGAGCAGCGGGAACAGCATCAGGTAGCCCGGCGCCGCCCAGTGGAACAAAATCTTGCGCGACGACCACAGCCCGATCACCGAGAACAGCACCACAGGCACCACGCCCAGCCAGGCCAGCAGCCGCGCCCGCCGGTCGCTCCCCCGCAGCCCGCCGATCATCAGGGCGGCCATCGGCACGAAGATCCAGGGGGCCACGAACAGCGCCTCGCCGCCCCAGATCGCGAAGGGCCGCAGCGGATGCAGCCCGAACCCGGTCGCCCGGTCGCCCTGATAGCCGAACGACGCCCAGCCGTTCAGCGCGTTCCAGATCACCACCGGCGAGAACACCACCGCCGCCAGCACGCAGGCCACCCACGGCCCCGGCGTCGCCAGCGCCCGCCGCGCCCGCGCATCCACCAGCATGAACAGCAGCGCCCCCGCCATCACCAGCACGGCGTTATATTTCGAGGTCATCGCGAGGCCGATCAGGATGCCCGCCAGCGGCCAGAAATCCGCATCCGGCGTGGCCTCCATCTCCGGCCGCCCGATTCCCAGCGCCCGCGCCAGCGCCCAGGCGGCGCCGACGAGGAAGAAGTCGAGCGGCCCGTCCGGCAGCACCCAGGTGCCGAAGGCGAGCGAGAACACCGGCGAGATGTTCAGCCCGATCACCGCCCACAACCCCGCCGCCGGCGAGAACAGCCGCCGTGTCAGCCCGTACATCAGCCCGCCCGTCGCCGCGAACATCGCGATGAACGGCAGCCGCACGATGAACGGCGAGTGCAGCCCGGTCAGCCGCTGGATGCCGAGTTCCATCCACCACGAGATCGGCGGATGGTCGAAATACGAAAGCTGGAACGTGTGCGCGGCGGCGACCATGTAGCTCTCGTCGATCCCGAGCCCCATGCCGGCGGCGAGGACGAGCCGCGCCAGCGTCGCGGCGAGAATGACGAGCAGCGCCGCGCTGCCCGGTTTCATCTGCTTCATGACCGCACCGCATGGGCGAGGCGTGCCGGCCGGTCAAGCGCCGCCGCCCCGGTCTCACGCGAGCCTGACTTGCCGGGTGCCGAATCCCGCCCTAACACCGGCGCCACACGGAGGTTCACGATGTCACGACAAGCCCTCGACCGCCGCACCATGCTCGGCCTCTCCGGCCTCGCACTCGGCGGCCTCGCCCTGCGCTCCGCCTGGGCCGACAGCGCCCCCGCCGGCCCGGCCATCGTCCCGCTCGAAGGCCATCTCCCGCCGCTCGCCTTCCGCATGGAGGATGTCGAAACCGGCCGTCCCGTCACCGAAGCGGCCTTTCGCGGCCATCCGGTGATCCTCTATTTCGGCTTCACCCGCTGCCCGGATACCTGCCCGCTGACCATGCAGAACGCGGCGAAGCTCGTCACCCTGCTGGGCAAGGACGGCCCGGACCTGCGGGTCGCCTTCGTCACCATCGACCTCGCCTACGACACGCAAGCCCGCCTGAAGGCGTACGTCGCGAAATTCGGCAAGCCGCCGGTCTTCACCGGCCTGCGCGGCACTCCGGCGGAACTCAAGGCGGCGGCAAAGCGCTTCGGCGTCTATTACCGCGCCCCCACCGGCCCCGATTCGCCCGATCCCGAATCCGCCATCCGCCACAGCAGCGCCACCTATCTCTTCGGGCCGGACGGCCGCGCCGTCGCCCTGCTCGCCAGCTTCCCCACCTCGCGGCCCGACCTGCCGGCGGTCGCCGCCCTCATCCGCAAGACCATGGACAGATCCTGATGCGCCGCGTCCTCGCCGCCCTCGCGTGCCTCCTGCTTCCCGCGGCCGCTTCCGCCGCCCCCGCCGTCACGGCGCAGGGCGGCTGGTTCCGCTACCTGCTGCCGCAGATCCCGGCCGGCGGCTTCGTCACCCTCACCAACGCGGGCGACACGGCGGCGGTGCTGACCGGCGCCAGCTCCCCCGCCTGCGGCAGCGCGATGCTGCACCGCAGCCTCAACCGCAGCGGGATGGACATGATGATCGACGTGAACTCCATCACCATCCCCGCCCACGGCACGTTCCGCTTCGCCCCCGGCGACTACCACATCATGTGCATGAAGCCGCGCATGACGGTGGGGACGACGGCGGACGTCACGCTCCGCTTCCGCAACGCGCCGGACCTGACCGTGCCCTTCACCGTCTACGGCGCCGACGGCCGTCCCACGGGCCAGTAAGACCCCCCGTGTCGCATCTCCGCCCGGCGCTGCTCGCCGCCCTGCTCCTGCTGCCAACTCTCGCTCCCGCCGCCCTCCCGCCCCAAGGCACAGCAGCGGGCACAGCAGCGGGCAACGCGGCGCGGGGCAAAGACATCGTCGCCCACGGCACGGCGAACGGGGTGCTGCCCTGCATGGTCTGTCACGGCACCGATCTCGCCGGCAACCCGGCCATCGGCGCCCCGCGCCTCGCCGGCCTGCCGCAAGCCACCACGCTCGCCGCCCTGGCCGCCATCGCCGCCGGGAAACAGGGGAAAAACTACGTGATGCGCAACATCGCCCACGCGCTCACCGGGGCCGACCGCGCCGACATCGCCGCGTATCTCGCCTCCCTGCCGGAAGCGGACTGACCGGCCCGCCCGCGTCGGAAGAGCGTGCGTCCCGATCCCTGCGGACCGGGCCGGCGCGTCAGCCGAGCCGCGCCAGCCAGCCGGCCAGGCTGCCGGGCTTGCTCCGGCTCACCGCCTTGATATCGGCGGCCAGCGCCTTGTAGTCCGGGTGCCGCGTCAGCCCAAGATCGGGAATGATGAACCGCGCCCGTCCCTTCGGGTCGAACACGTAGACCAGCGCCGAATGCACCACCTGGTATTTCTGCGGATCGGGCGAGGGGTGCACCGAGGCCACCACCCGATAGCGCCGCGTCAGCCGGTAGATCTGGTCCGGCGTGCCCCGCAGGCCGAGGAAGTGGCTGTCGAACAGCGCCACATATTTCGCCAGCACCGCATCGGTGTCCCGCTTCGGATCGATGGTGACGAACAGGAACACCACCTTCTTCGCCGCCGGACCGAGCGCGCGGAACAGCATGTGCAGCTTGTAGAGCGTGTCGGGGCAGACATCCGGGCAGTTGGTATAGCCGAAATAGAGCAGCACCGTCCGGCCGCGGAAATCCCGGGCGGTGACGGTCTTTCCCGTCTCCGCCTCGGTCATGGTGAAGTCGAGCGGCGGCACCAGCCCGCTCACCTCCACCACCCCGCCCTTGCCGAGCGGCACGCCGCTCAGCGTCTCCGGCCCGGAATTCGCGGCAAAGGCATTCGCGGCGAAGGCCGGGGTCAGGGCGAGGCCGGCAGCGAGCAGCAGGGCGGCGAGGGCGCGGATCATGCGCCCGGCTCGCCGATCTTCCGCTTCAGCGCCTCGTTCACCAGCGCCGGGTTGCCCTTGCCCTGCATCGCCTTCATCACCTGGCCGACGAAGAAGCCGAACAGCTTGTCCTTCCCCGCCTTGTATTCGGCGAGCTTGTCGGCGTTGGCGGCAATCACCTTGTCGATCGCCTCGTCGATCGCGCCGGTATCCGTCACCTGCTTCAGCCCGCGCGCCTCGACGATCGCGCCCGCCGCATCGCCGGTGTCGAACATCAGCTCCAGCACCTCCTTGGCGATCTTGCCGTTGATCGTCTTGTCGGTGATCAGGTCGAGCAGCTCGCCGAGCCGGGCCGCGGTCACCGGCGAGGTCTCGATGCTCGTCCCGGTGCGGTTGAGATGGGCGAAGAAATCGCCGAGCATCCAGTTCGCCACCAGCTTCGCATCGCGCCCGGCGGCGACGGTCTCGAAGAAATCCGCCGTCACCTGCTCCATCACGAAGATCGACGCCTCATAGCGCGACAGGCCAAAGTCGCGCATCAGCCGCGCCCGCTTCGCATCCGGCAGCTCCGGCAGCGTCGCCTTCAGCGACTCCACCCACTCCTCCTCCAGCACCAGCGGCAGCAGGTCCGGCTCGGGGAAATAGCGGTAGTCGTGCGCGTCCTCCTTGCTCCGCATCGAGCGGGTCACGCCGCGCGCCGGCTCGAACAGCCGCGTCTCCTGATCAACCGTCCCGCCGGCTTCCCAGATCTCGATCTGCCGCTTCGCCTCCGCCTCGATCGCCTGCATCACGAAGCGGATGGAGTTGACGTTCTTGATCTCGCAGCGGGTGCGGAACGGCTCGCCATGCTTGCGCACCGACACGTTGACGTCCGCCCGCATCGAGCCCTCGTCCATGTTGCCGTCGCAGGTGCCGAGATAGCGCAGGATGGTGCGCAGCTTGCGCAGATAGGCGCCGGCCTCTTCCGGCGAGCGCATGTCCGGCTCGCTGACGATCTCCATCAGCGCGACACCCGAGCGGTTGAGGTCGATCAGCGACTTGCTCGGAAGCTGGTCATGCATCGACTTGCCGGCATCCTGCTCCAGATGCAGCCGCGTGATCCCGATCGTCCGCGTCTCGCCCGATTCCAGCTCGATCTCGATCGCCCCGGCGCCGACGATCGGATGCTCGTACTGGCTGATCTGATAGCCCTGCGGCAGGTCGGCGTAGAAATAGTTCTTCCGGTCGAACCGCGAGACGAGGTTGATATGCGCGGCAAGCCCGAGCCCGGTGCGCACCGCCTGCGCCACGCATTCGCGGTTGATCACCGGCAGCATCCCCGGAAACCCGGCATCGACGAAGCTCACCTGGCTGTTCGGTTCGGCGCCGAACGCCGTCGCCGCCCCGCTGAACAGCTTCGAGCGCGAGATCACCTGGGCATGGACCTCAAGCCCGATCACCAGCTCCCACGCGCCGGTCGTCCCCTCGATCACGTAGCTCATGCCGCGCCTCCCGCCATCACGCCCGGCCGGTGCGCGAACCCCGCCGCCCGCTCCAGCACGGACGAGACGGCGAACACCGTCTCCTCGTCGAAATGCCGCCCGATCACCTGCAAGCCGAGCGGCAGCCCGGCCGCATCCAGCCCCGCCGGCACGCTCATCCCCGGCACGCCGGCGAGCGAGGCCGGCACCGTGAAAACGTCGTTGAGATACATCGTCACCGGATCGTCCATCTTCTCGCCCAGCGCGAACGCCGCCGAGGGTGCGGTCGGCGTCAGCAGCGCGTCCACCTTCCCGAACGCCTCCTGGAAATCCCGCAGGATCAGCGCCCGCACCTTCTGCGCCTTGAGGTAATACGCGTCGTAATACCCGGCCGAGAGCACGTAGGTCCCGATCATGATCCGCCGCTTCACCTCCTCGCCGAACCCCGCCGCCCGCGTGCGCTCGTAAAGATCGATCAGGTCCTTGCCCTCGACCCGCGCGCCGAACCGCACCCCGTCATACCGCGCGAGGTTGGACGACGCCTCGGCGGGTGCGACGATGTAATACACCGGCAGTCCGTATTTCGTGTGCGGCAGCGAAACGTCGACGATCTCCGCGCCCTCGCGCTTCAGCCAGTCGATCCCGTCCTGCCACAGCTTCTCGATCTCCCGCGGCATGCCCTCCACGCGATACTCCGCCGGAATCCCGATCCGGAGCCCCTTCACCCCGCGCCCGCACGCCGCCCGGAAATCCGGCACCGCCCGCTCGGCCGAGGTCGAATCCTTCGGATCGAACCCGCTCATCTCGCGCAGCAGAATCGCGCAATCCTCCACCGTCCGCGCCATCGGCCCCGCCTGGTCCAGCGACGAGGCAAACGCGATGATCCCGAACCGCGAGCACCGCCCATAGGTCGGCTTGATCCCGGCGATCCCGCTGAACGCCGCCGGCTGGCGGATCGACCCGCCGGTATCCGTCCCCGTCGCCCCCATCGCCATCCGCGCCGCCACCGCCGCCGCCGACCCGCCGGACGATCCGCCCGGCACGAGCTTCGCGCCATCCGCCCGCTGCCACGGATTCTCCACCGGCCCGTAGCCCGACGTGATGTTCGACGATCCCATCGCGAACTCGTCGAGATTGGCCTTGCCCAGCATCACCGCCCCGGCCGCCTTCAGCTTGCCCGACACCGTGCTCTCATACGGCGGCACGAACGGCTCCAGGATCCTCGATCCCGCCGTCGTCCGCACCCCCTCGGTGCAGAACAGATCCTTCATCGCGATCGGAATCCCCGCAAGGGCAGGGGCCTCGCCCTTCGCCCGCGCCGCATCCGCCGCCCGCGCCTGCTCCAGCGCCAGCTCCGGCGTCGTCGTGATGAACGCGTTCAGCCGCGGGTTGAGCGCCTCGACCGCCGCCACATGCGCCTCGGCCAGCTCCACCGCCGAAACTTTCTTCGCCGCCAGCGCGTCCAGCGCCGCGGCGATCGTCATATCCATCAGGCTCATTCCACCACCTTCGGCACCGCGAAGAAATCGCCGATCCGCTCCGGCGCGTTCGCCAGCACGCGGTCCGGATACCGCCCGTCCGTCACCTCGTCCTCCCGCATCCTGAGCGCCATCTGCGCCCCGCCCGAAAGCGGCGCGACCCCCTCCACATCCACTTCCGCCAATTGTTCCACATAGCCGAGAATCGCGTTGAGTTCGCCGGCGAGCCGCGGCACCGCGTCCTCATCCAGCCGGATACGGGCGAGTTTCGCGATGCGGCGCACCGTCGCGTGATCGAGAGACATGACTGATCCCTTGGGTTTCTGAGCGCGCTGGACCATAAACGCGCGCATGACACTGTTCAACCTGACCGACCTCGCCTCAACCCTGCCGCGCAACGCAAGGCTGATCGGCCTCGACCCCGGATCGAAGATCATCGGCATCGCCCTCTCCGATGTCGGCCGCCGCCTCGCCACCCCCTATGGCGCGATGAAGCGCGGCAAGCTCGCCGAGGCCGCCGCCACCATTCTCGACATCGCCCGCAAGGAAGGTGCCGCCGCCCTGATCATCGGCCTGCCCCTCTCGATGGACGGCTCGATCGGCCCCGCCGCCCAGGCCGCGCGCGACTGGGCGCACGCCATCGCCCGCGAAACCGGCCTTCCCGTCGCGATGATGGACGAACGCCTCTCCTCCGCCGCCGTCAACCGCGCCCTCATCGAGGCGGACGTCACCCGCGCCAAACGCGCCGGACGGGTCGACGCCGCCGCCGCCTCCTACATGCTCCAGGGCGCGCTCGACCTGCTGAACGAACCCCGCCCCGAGGAATGACCCCCGAACAATAATCCCCCCACCGTGAACACCGCCGCCATCCTCGCCCTCCTCGCCGCCGCCGCCACCCTCGAAGTCGGCGGCGACGCCCTGATGCGCGCCGCCCTCCACCACCACGGCCTCGCCCGCGCCCCCTTCCTCGCCGCCGGCATCCTCGTCCTCGCCGCCTACGGCCTCGTGGTGAATCTCGGCCCGTGGGATTTCGGCCGCGTCCTCGGCATCTACGTCGTCCTCTTCTTCCTCGTCGCCCAGCTGGTGAACTGGCTCGGCTTCGGCCTCCGTCCATCCCCCGCCATCCTGCTCGGCGGCGCCCTCATCTGCGCCGGCGGCCTGGTCATGACCCTCTGGCGATAACCCTCCGGCAATGACGCTCCGCGCCCACATGTTCTGGCACGGCGACCCGCCCCGCCGCCTCGAACGCCTCGCCATCCGCAGCTTCCTCGCCCAGGGCTACGCGCTCACGGTCTGGACCTACACCCCCCAGCCCGGCCTCCCGCCCGGCGCCACCCGGGCCGACGCCGCCGAAATCCTCCCCCAATCCGCCCTCTTCACCAACCGCCGCGGCTCAATCGCCAGCTTCACCGACTGGTTCCGCTACCTCGTCCTCTCCCGCCACGGCGGCCTCTGGACCGATTCCGACGTCATCGCCCTCCGCCCCGCCTCCGCTCTCCCGGCGCACAAATTCCTCGTCACCCAATGGGAATGGTTCCACCGCCGCCTCCGCCCGCGCGGCTGGAAAATCACCCTCAACAACAACGTCATCTTCAACCCCGCCCCCACGAAGGGCGACCTGGTCGACCTCGCCCTCGCCCTCGCCGAACGCTTCCCCAAGGACGCGATCGACTGGGGCGAACTCGGCCCCGACCTGCTGACCGCGCTTTCGCGCCTCCACCCCGCCCACGGCTACGCCATCATGCCGCCCGCCTTCGCCAACCCGATCGGCTACTGGCAAAGCCCCACCGCCCTGCTGCGCCCCAACCCGCCCCGCCTGAAGCCCGAAACCGCCTTCCTCCACGCCTATGGCGAAATGTGGCGCCGCGCCGGCATCAGCCCCGACGCCCCGTTCCCCCCCGGCAGCCTCCTCGCCACCCTCGCCAAAACTTTCGGCGAACCCAACCCCTGATCCCGCGCCGCGCCCGTCACCATAACGTTATTGACCGTTAGTCTTTCTCACCTTCCCGCCATCATGGCACCTTCGCCGGATGCCGCAGGAGAGCGAGACAATGCCCGACACCACCCCCCCGAACACCGCCGCGCCAATCACCGGCCCGTCCCCAACAACCGCATCCCCGCCCGACATCCTCACCCTCGTGATCGAAACCTTCATCATCCCCTTCGAAGGCTTTTCTCCCACCCCCTACCGCGACGCCGCCGGCACCTGGACCATCGGCTACGGCTCCACGCGCGACGACACCGGCTGCCCCGTCACCCAGGCAACTCGGCCCATCACCCGCGCCACCGCCGAAACCCTCGCCCGGCGCGACCTCGCCGCCGCCCGCCAGACCGTCACCCACGCCGTCACCGTCCCCCTGACCACCAACCAGCAGGCCGCCCTCATCGACTTCGTCTACAACCTCGGCGCCGGAAACTTCTTCCGCTCCACCCTGCTCCGCCTCCTGAACAACGGCGACTACAAAGCCGCCGCCGCCCAGTTCCCCCGCTGGGACCTCGCCAACGGAATCCCGCTCCCCGGCCTCCGACGGAGACGCGAGGCCGAGGCGCGATTCTTCTCCTCCGTTACGGCGGTGGGGGAGGGGTGAGGTGTTGCGGTCAGGGAGAGTTGTGAATGTGTGATTCGGGCCGGAAGCAAAAAATCCGTTATGGGGCGGTGACTCGCAGCAAGCCGACACCGCCTGACCGCCCATCTTTCTCAAAGTCAGATATCCATATCTATCAACGCGCTATCGTCTCCGGGTGTCGCGTAAATCCTGAATCGCGCTCCATTGGTTGGCTTGCTCCGGGCATGCAAGCACGTTATCCGTAATAAAACGCATGGATATTGCCAGCCAAAACGACGACAGAAAGCGGCCCTACCTCCCGCCCAGGCGAGCGGTTAATTTCTGCTCTGCTGGGTTCGCGGGAACTTTGTTAATGGCCCCGCTCGTCCTGGTGCTCGATGTTTTGTATTTTTTGTTTGGTGATAATGGTCTGAACGTCTTCATGCCGGATGGCCTGCCCGTCGGCCCAGTCATTCTGTCGATCGCTTTTGCGATATTCGGCGTAACCTATGTGCGAAAAGTGTATGTTTACGGAACCGTCAAATGGGTACGGCGGTTCCGGCGCGTGGCAACTTTATCGTCGCTTTTCGTATGGTTGCTGCTGATTTGGAATGTATGGCAACTTATCCGCGCGCCCAATCAAGATGTTTTTGCATCATATCTGATATTTGTCGGCATGCTGGTTGTAGCCTTGGGGCTCTCCGGTTTGATGTTATGGACCATCAATAGATATCGTTGGTACGATCCCAATTCCACGCCAGACGAATGGGAACTGCCGGAAGCCATCGCGCAGCAGGACAAACCGGCCGGCTAATAAATTTTCCTTGATCGAGGATGCGCGACGCCGGGCGGTACGGATCGACGTCGTCCACAACCGCGGCGCCGGCAATTTCCTCCGCCCCACCCGGCTCCGCCTCCTGAACAACGGCGACGACAAAGCCGCCGCCGCCCAGTTCCCCCGCTGAAACCTCGCCAACGGGATTCCGCTCCCCGGTCTCAGGCGGCGACGCGAGGTGGAGGCGGCATTTTTCTCCTCCGTTACGGCGGTGGGGGAGGGGTGAGGGGGTCAAGAAATCTCTAAAGGACGCTCAGCATATATAAATTGAAGTTTTGAATTCCAAAATAAAAAAAGACTTAATTAACCATTTCTGAAATAAAAATTCTTATAGGTTTTAACTTTTCATGGTTACGATTAAAGCGACCATCAGCAAATCCTCTGCCGACTCCTCTACACAGGTTACCAGAAGAAATGGCAAGGTAAGTTTGAGACTGCCTCTTTGATAAATTATTTAGTGAAAGACCATGTATCTGCTGCGCTCTATTTATTGTATCGGATGAAAGTTCGCCAATATCAGTCTCTATAACTGTTTGCAAACATAAATGTTCCAAGTCTCCATCTTGTCCGTCTTCAGGGAAAATGAAAAGCCCAAATTTTCTTACGCCGGGAATTGGCTTAGCGTGGGTCATTTTAGGCCAACTTACCGAACTAAAAATTGCATTCATTCGGTTTGTCTTTCCACTAAAACTATCATCTGCATCACATAAAATCGCAATAGACTTTATTGTTCCATTCTTATATTTTGAATGTTTGCGGAAAAGTTGAAAATATTCTGCAAAATTATCTTGGCCTCCTACAGATATAATTAAAACTCTTGTGGGATCAAGTTCCATCTCAGAAAAAATAGACCCAAGGAACCAGCAATCATCGATGCCTTCCACAAAAAATATCGTGTCCTGATCTAAAATATCTGGCGTCTCCTTTAGATTAAAAAAAATCGTTCGCTTTGATCATGTTTAGCGAACCTCCCACTCTCTTTCTATCGCCTGACGAATTTCTTTAGGTTCATAGATTTCGGCAGTTACACCATCATCAGTACGGTCAAGCCGAATATAAGAAAAATCATTTAACCGTTGATTTTTTTCAAATCCTAAAGCAGCCGCACTTATTGATTCGATAGAATGAGACGTTGCAAATATCTGAACATGGAATTGTGACGCTAATTTGGAAATTAAATTCCATATTGATTCAAGTTTGCTGTAGTGAATGCAGGCATCAAATTCATCTAAAAGCAAAATTGAATCTTCATTCGAAACTAAACATGAAGCGATGATAAGAGCAAAATAAATTCCGTCTCCCAAATCAGCCAATGGTAAGAGGCGTTGCAAGCCAATATCTACATAGATCACCGGTTGACCAGCAATTTGTAAAAGTTCGATGTTTTTGATTTCTGATCGTAGAAGGCGAAGGCATTCAAGAAGCTTATCTTTATGACCGTTCTGTATTGCGCTTGAAAAAAATTTTATATTTTCAGCATGATTATTTCGAGTTAGAGCAGTAAATATAAAACATCGTGGTGGACGCGGTGTGTTACTTGACACAACATGTCCATTTATTTGGTTACCTTGGCCGGTGGCATACATTTCATCTTTAAGGCTATCAACTTGTCCTGAAATGATTAAGCCCTTCTGCCCAGAAATCTGTAGTGTTTGCTGCGGTATAATTTCGGCAGGTACATTCAAATTCTGCAGGAGGGGCAATCGCTCAGTATATTTAAAGGACAGCTTTTCTTTCCCATGGATAGATTCAGCTTCAATTGAAGCTTCGATCCTATCATTAAATTGATAGAAAAGTTCATGTATTTGTTGAAAAAAATCAAATGGTAGATTTCTAAATTGAATTAATCGTGAAAATGAACCAACATTTTTACGATCAAAAAAAACAAAAATGCACTCCAGTAGTGATGATTTTCCACTTGAATTTAGTCCACCTATAAAATTTACTTGCCTTAGCTTTGGGATATTTAGATCCCTAAAGCCCCTTAAATTTTTTATTTTAAGGCTGCGCATATAGAAATTTCGATTAGACATTGCCTTTAACTCTCTACCCATCCTGGTCGGTGAATAATTTCTGTATAAAAAAATATACATTATATTTCATTATAATTACCTAATTGTATCAGTTCTAATCGGGTCCGTATCACTTTCAAAATGCGATCAACCACATATGGTAATAACTAAGATGTTTTTCGTGCCATGACTTCTATGATCATGCAAGTGCCTAAGAGATTGAATAGAGACAATGTAGATTTCTGAAAATCTGACAATCAAACTTCCTTGCCCACCCCCACCCCCTCATGGGATTTTTGATCCCGTGACCACCCCAACCCCCACATCCCCCGGA
>NZ_AFPR01000505.1:0-7059 GCF_000219295.1 Acidiphilium sp. PM | reverse complement strand
CCTGCGCCGCCCGACCGGTCCGGCGCCGCGCGGCCTCGCGGACCGGATTGCCGTTGTCATCGCCGGGCTGACCGGCCGCTGTTGAGCCGCACCCCTCGCCCCCGCGCGGCGCAGGTGATATGACGCCGCCATGACTGACACGACCGACCAGACCGAAGGGCCAAGCGGCCAGGTGCCCGTGACGATCGAGCAGGAGATGCGCCGCTCCTATCTCGATTACGCCATGTCCGTGATCGTCTCGCGCGCCCTGCCGGATGCGCGGGACGGGCTGAAGCCGGTGCATCGCCGCATCCTGTATGCGATGCAGGAGTCGGGCAACACGCCGGACAAGCCCTATCGCAAATCCGCCCGCATGGTCGGCGATGTCATGGGCAAGTATCACCCGCATGGCGACGCCGCGATTTACGATGCCGCGGTCCGCATGGCCCAGGGCTTCTCGATGCGCGTCCCGCTGATCGATGGCCAGGGCAATTTCGGCTCGGTCGACGGCGATCCGCCGGCGGCGATGCGCTACACCGAGGCCCGCCTCGCCGATGCCGCGATGGCGCTGCTGACCGATATCGACAAGGATACGGTCGATTTCCAGCCGACCTATGACGAGAGCGACAGCGAGCCCCGCGTCCTGCCCGCCGCCTTCCCGAACCTGCTGGTCAATGGCGGCAACGGCATCGCCGTCGGTATGGCGACCAACATTCCGCCGCACAACCCGAGCGAGATCATCGACGCGACGCTGCACCTCATCGCCCAGCCGGACGCGACGCTGGATGACCTGATGCGGATCGTCCCCGGCCCGGATTTCCCGACCGGTGGCATCATTCTCGGCCGTTCCGGCATCCGCAGCGCCTTCGAGACCGGCCGCGGCGGCATCGTCGTCCGCGCCCGCACCACTATCGAGGAAATCCGCAAGGATCGCATGGCGATCATCGTCAGCGAGCTGCCCTACCAGGTGAACAAGGCCACGCTGCTCGAACGCATCGCCGAACTCGTGCGGGCCAAGGAAATCGAGGGCATCGCCGACCTGCGTGACGAGAGCGACCGCGAGGGCATGCGCATGGTGATCGAGCTGAAGCGCGACGCCACGCCGGAAGTCGTGCTCAATCATCTATACCGCTTCACCCAGATGCAGACCGGCTTCGGCATCAACATGCTCGCCCTCGATGGCGGCCGGCCGCGCCAGCTCGGCCTGCGCGATGCGCTGGACTGCTTCATCACCTTCCGCGAGGACGTGATCCTCCGCCGCTCGCGCTTCGAGCTGAACAAGGCGCGCGACCGGGCGCATCTGCTGGTCGGACTCGGCATCGCGGTGGCGAATATCGATGAGGTGATTGCGCTGATCCGCGCGGCGCCGGACGCCGCCTCCGCCCGGATCGCCCTGATGGCGCGCGACTGGCCGGCCGGCGATGTCCGCCCGCTGCTCGAACTGATCGACGATCACGGCAACCAGATCTCGCCGGATGGCACCGTGCGCCTGACCGAGGCGCAGGCCCGCGGCATTCTCGAACTGCGCCTCCAGCGCCTGACCGGGCTCGAACGCGAGAAGATCCAGTCCGAACTCGCCGAGGTCGGCCGCCGCATCGGCGAGTTGCTCGAAATCATTGCCTCCCGCCCGCGCCGGCTCGAGGTGATGCGCCACGAGCTGATCGCGATCCGCGAGCGCATCGCCGCCCCGCGCCTGACCAGCATCGAGGACAGCGTCGCCGACCAGGACGACGAAAGCCTGATCGAGCCCGGCCAGATGGTCGTCACCATGACGCGCGACGGCTTCATCAAGCGCACCCCGCTCGAAGCCTTCCGCGCCCAGAACCGTGGCGGTCGCGGCCGCGCCGCCGCCTCGATGCGTGGCGACGACGTGATCACCCGCAGTTTCAATGCCCACACCCACCAGTTCGTGCTGTTCTTCAGCCAGGGCGGCAAAGCGTTTCGCGAGAAGGTCTGGCGCCTGCCCGAATCGGCGCCGGCGGCGAAGGGCAGGGCGATCGTCAACATCCTGCCCGAGCTGAACGGTGACGCGATTACCGCCGTGCTGCCGTTGCCGCAGGACGAAAGCCTGTGGAACGACCTGCACCTCGTCTTCGCCACCGCATCGGGCAATGTGCGGCGCAACCGGCTGGCGGATTTCCGTAATGTGCGCTCGACCGGCCTGATCGCGATGAAGCTCGACGAGGGCGACCGGCTGATCGGCGTCGCCACCTGCCGCGAGGGCGACGACGTGTTCCTCGCCACGCGCCAGGCCCGCTGCATCCGCTTCCAGATCACCGACGATACGCTGCGCGTCTTCGCCGGCCGCGACTCCAGCGGCGTGCGCGGCATCCGCCTCGGCGCCGGCGACGAGGTGATCTCGCTCTCCGTGCTCCGCCATGTTGACGCGGACGTGGACGAGCGCGCGGCCTACCTGAAATACGCCGCCGCCCAGCGCCGCGCTGGCGGCGAGGAGCCCGAGGCCGATGCGGTGGAAAACGACGAGACGGCGGCCGACATCCAGCTGACCTCCGAGCGGATCGCGGCCCTGCAATTGGCCGAGGAAATGATCCTCACCGTCACCACCGGCGGGTTCGGCAAGCTGTCCTCGGCCTATGAATACCGTGTCACCGGCCGCGGCGGCCAGGGCATCACCAACATCGCGCTCGCGGCGCGCAACGGCCGCGCAGTGGCCGCCAGCTTCCCCGTCCGGCCGGGAGACGACATCATGCTCGTCACCGACCAGGGCAAGCTGATCCGCGCCCCGGTGGACCAGGTGCGCATCACCGGCCGCCAGGCGATGGGCGTGACGCTTGTGCGGGTAGAAAAGGACGAGCAGGTAACCAGCGTCTTTCCCGTCATAGACGACGGCGACGACGAAGCCGGGGAGGAACAGGATGGCTGATGGCGGTCTGATCGGGCTGTATCCGGGGACTTTCGATCCGATCACCAACGGGCATATCGACATTATCGGCCGTGCCGCCCAGCTCTGCTCGAAGTTGGTCATCGGCGTGGCCCGCAATGCCGGGAAGGGACCGCTGTTTCCCACCGCCGAGCGCGTCGAGATGGTCCGCGCCGAGATCGCGCCGATCGCCGAACGCACGGGCACCGAAATCGATGTGCAGGCGTTCGATTCGCTGCTGATCGCCTTTGCCCAGCAGGTCAGCGCACAAGTGATCGTGCGCGGGTTGCGCGCCGTCTCCGACTTCGATTACGAGTTCCAGATGGCCGGGATGAATGCACGACTCGACCAGCGGATCGAGACGATCTTCCTGATGGCAAGCGAGCGGCACCAGTTCATCTCGTCGCGTTTCGTCAAGGAGATCGCCCAGCTGGGCGGCGACATCTCGAGCTTCGTTCCGAAACTGACGTTGGAGAGGACCCTTCGCCGGGTTGGCAGACCATGATCATCAGACGCCGCACGCTTCTCGCCGCCGCCGCTTCCACCCCCCTTGCCGGAGTTTTCATGTCCGAATCCGCTTCCGCCGCCAGCACGTCGAACACCATTCACATGACGCTGCCCTTCGGCGTCGTCACGATCGAGCTGCGCCCCGACCTCGCGCCGAAAACCTGCGAGCAGATCCGCACGCTGACCGCGCGCGGCTTCTACAACGGCTGCGAATTCTTCCGCGTGATCGCCGGCTTCATGGCGCAGACCGGCGACCCCACCAACACCGGCACCGGCGGCAGCAACCTGCCCAACGTGCCCGCCGAGTTCACCGACAAGGCAAAGTTCCTCACCGGTTCGGTGGGCATGGCCCGCACCAGCGACCCGAACAGCGGGAACAGCCAGTTCTTCATCTGCTTCGCTCCCGCCGCCTGGCTTGACGGCCAGTACACCCTGTTCGGCCAGGTTACGGCGGGCATGGACTATGTGGACGAGATCAAGAAGGGCCAGGGCCAGAGCGGCCGGGTCACTGACCCGACCAAGATCATCAAGATGGAACTCGCCGCGTAATACCGGCAATCCGCCTCAGCCTCTTGACGAACCCCGCCGGAATTGGTCTTTCCGGCGGACACATTGGTGAGAGCCCGTAGCTCAGTTGGTAGAGCACGAGACTTTTAATCTTGGGGTCCAGGGTTCGAATCCCTGCGGGCTCACCAATAAATCAAAGACTTAACCGACTATTAGATCGCAATTCGGACCTAATTCATAATTTGCGGACTCAATGCGGACTCACCAGAGATAAATCCACACTGTTTTCACGCATCCGTGATGGCTTAATAAAGCTGCCGGATTCGGAAGGGGTGGGTGCCGGGAGGTGGGGAGTAGAGCGGGAACGCTCAGAAGCCCCGGTTCACCCCCTCGCGAGAATTTTGAGATTTTTTCAGACTGCTTAAGTGGGTTGCTTGTGCAGGCTGGGCAGCGCCTTTGCCCTCGTTTTTGCCGTCCCACCTGTGCCCGGCGCGGCCACAGCCGTGGAGCGGGAAAGAGAGCACATTCGGGGGTTTGGTCTTAGCGCCAAACGAAATCGCCCGGGCGGATGACTGGGACCGGGCGACTTAGATGTCTTGATGCGACAACGTCAGAGCTTGTCGGCAACCTTGTCGAACACTGCGGTCGCGCCTTCGGCGAAGCCTTTCACGAAGGCATCGCTGACGTCGTTTCCGGCGTTTTCCTCCCAGAACGCCTTCCAATCGTTGGAATCCATTTCGTCCTGCGGGTCGATCAGTCTTTGGAGAGTGCCGATGTCTATGTCCAAGCCCTCATGTACGGCATCGGAAATCCGGAGCAGGTCTTCATATTGAGCGGTGCCCCTTGCCCAACTAGCTCCGCAGTCCTTGCCGTCCTTCGTATTGGTCGAATTAAAGCGCTCTTTGCTCAGTCGCAGGCGCTCGATAACGTTGTCCATGTTTTCAGGTTCCTTAAAAATAGAGTGAGTGGCGATAGCTTGTCGGATGGCGTCTTGTGCGACGTTGGACCAATTTATCCGGTCCACATCATCCATCCGGGATTTCAATTCATCAGGCACGTATATTGTAATGCGAGGCATATGCATACTCCAACAAGACTATATGCACATATAGAAAATATATGGCGCATGTCAATACCTCGTTTCAAATATGCATACATTCAGCCAACTAAGCCACTTTGCACCGTGCAGGGTGCCCGAGCGAAGGGTAGGCTGCCAATCGACTATTGTAGTTGGTTCAAACTTCCCTGCTTTGCCTTGGCGTAGGCTTCGCAGGCGTCCTCGGTTCTGAAAAAAGTATATACCGTTTCCATCCCGTTCGACTCTGGCTCCGCAACTGTCACTCCGACGGGCATTCCGTGTGATCGTTCAAATATGTTCACTGCGTCGTCCAAGCCATTCAAACGATCAAACCGAATCAGCTTTGCCGGATCGCGCGGAACTGATGGGATACATTCGTCATCGTTTGTAAGTGCAAACCAACGTTTGGCATGATCTGATTTTTTGTCTGATTTATGCGGTTTAGGAAATGATATGGATATTGGCATCACGTATAAACGGGATTTTTTTCCCGTGAATTTAGAAAATTTTGGAATATTCGCCTTACTCAGAGCAGCACGATCAATAAGCGGATTTCCACTACTCCGATATATTTTTTCTGATTTTACAGTTCCATTTGGAGCAACAGTGAATTGGACAAAAGCAGTACCAGACATCGAACTTTGCGGACTTACGTTAGTTTGGTCCAGTGAATTTCCGTTTGCTTTCGCGTTTGCTATGATCGGTGTTGCCACTGTTATAATCGCCACTATCGATAGCCTGAGATATCTCATGACGCCCCCATCATTCATTAGCGTTTCACCCGGAAATGAAACTCGAAGTAAGTGAAATTATAACTAATTATCACCGTAATGAAGTATTGTATTATTTTAATCGTGCCTATCCGGTTAATCCAGACCCCAGCTACATGTAGTGGACGATTTTCGTCGCGACTGACAAAATGGGGCTGATTTTGTGGTGTATGGGTTAACAGGATAGGCATGTTTTATTGCAATCAGGGATTGAACCGGAATGTAAAGGTATGCACTGTGCCGAGCATATAGGGCGGCAGCGGTAGTTTGGCGCATTTGTAGTTCTTCGCGGCTGACACCGCGCGCTGTGCGAAGGCGGCGAAGACAGGATCACCCAGCTTGCCCTGGTCGGCTGGTGCCACTTCGGCCTCGCGCACCACACCCGAAGCGTCAGTCGTTACCTGCAACAGCACGCTGAAATCCTGCACACCGGGCGCGCCGGCATCGATGCCCCAGCAGGGGCGCACGGCATTCGCGATTGCATTGAGTTCTGCCGCAGAGAGGTCCAGCTTAGTGGAATTTGAGTTGCGTATTTCCTTCACAGCCGCTCTGAGGGCTGCCAGGCCGTGCAACTTAGTGGAATTTGAGTTACCTACTGCCTTTGAGGCGTTATCTTTTGAAATTGGCAATGCAGGTATTTTCGCTTTCATATTTAACGGAAAAACCAAATTGGAAAATACATCATCATCGTAAATGACATACCGCTTGCCATTTTTAGAAAATGTTTCAAATTCTAAATTCATATTTAGGCTGGAAATTTTGTAATCGCCGCCAATTCTATAGCCAGACATTTTTGTCTCGCATAAATAATTGCCGGTTGTTGTTTTGTGCGCCCATATTGTAGAAAATATAGAAATAAAATGCTTGCCGTAAATATTTTTAAATGCCATGTTTTTTATAACTATTTTTGAATAGCATGGTGGCGTATTTATTGTCCCATCAGACACTGCCAAATCATTGAGCTTCTTCCAATTAGATGTTGGCATTTTTATTTCTGGAAATGGATAATAGAAAGTCTTCGCCGATGCGCTGTTTATCATGAAAAACACAAGAGCATATGAAAAAATGCACAATCCGATATTTGCCGTCTTCATTCTAACCTCCCGGTTTATTGATATGAGAAATCAATTAATAAATTGCCGCTCCCTACCTGCCGCAAAAAATGCTCAACGATTTTTGTAAATAATAAACTAAGCTTTTTCAAAAACACTGAATATATATTTCGTGCAATCTAGGATTGCGGCCAATCACGGTCTTTACCGTCGATTCCTAGTTGCCGAGCAAGTTTGAACAACGCAGTTCGGTTTTTCATCTCGAACGCCAGTTTCAGCACCCGA
>NZ_AFPR01000506.1:0-543 GCF_000219295.1 Acidiphilium sp. PM | reverse complement strand
TGTAGGTGCTGGTTCCGGCGAGGGTTGTCGTGCCGCCGGCAAGTTGAAGCCCGCCGCTGCCTGCGATGGTGCCGGCGAAGGTGCCGCTGCCGTTGCTGATGATCAGGTTGTTGGCGCCGAGCGCGACGGTGCCGGCGCCGGAGCCGGTCAGGGCGGCAATGGTTTCATTGCCCGATGCGCCGGAGATATCGAACCTGCCGTCATCGATGAGGCTGGAAGAGCTGGCGATGGAGCTGGCGCCGGCCAGGGCCAGCGTGCCCGCCGTGATGCTGGTATTGCCGGCATAGGTGCTGGTTCCGGCGAGGGTGGTCGTGCCGCCGGCAAGTTGAAGCCCGCCGGCGCCTGCGATGGTGCCGGCGAAGGTGCCGCTCCCGTTGCTGATGATCAGGTTGTTGGCGCCGAGGGCGACGGCGCCGGCGCCGGAGCCGGTCAGGGCGGCAATGGTCTCATTGCCCGATGCGCCCGAGATATCGAACCTGCCGTTATCGATGAGGCTGGAAGAGCTGGCGATGGAGCTGGCGCCGGCCAGGGCCAGCGTGCCCG
>NZ_AFPR01000507.1:0-6558 GCF_000219295.1 Acidiphilium sp. PM | reverse complement strand
GTCGCTTGAGCGGCAACCGGTGGCGCGGGCGCCGGCGCCGGCGCCGGCGTCTTGACGCTTCTGGCTGAGGCGGGCTTCGTCGCGGAGGGGTGGGACGGCGCGGCTTGCTGCGCGGCATGGTGCCCGCCGCCCAGCAGGAAATAAGTGCCGCCGCCGGCGACGATCAACGCGGCCGCGGCAATTCCGCCGATGAGGAGGCCACGCCGGCCGCCGGTCTCGCCCGCGGGTGCGGGAGGGGTGGGCAAGCGGACGGAGGCTTCCGGTGCGGCGGCGGCATGACGGCCGGAAGAGGCGATCATCGTCGCATCTCCATCAACTCCCTCGCCAGCGAGCGAGAGGCCGCCGGAACCGGTGTCGGACTCCGCGGTTGCCAGGGCTTGCGCGAATTCCCTTGCGTCGGCGAAACGGTCGTCCGGCCGTTTCGCCATCGCCTTGCGGACGATTGCATCGAGCCTCGGCGGCACCGAGATCGACAGGGCCGAGGGCGCTGGCGGCTCGACGTTCAGCACCTTGTGCATGATCGCGGTGATCGAGCCTTCGAACGGCTTCTCGCCAGTGAGTAACTGATAAAGCATGACGCCTGCGGAATAGATGTCGGTCCGCATGTCGATCGTCTGCCCCATGAACTGCTCGGGAGACATGTACGAAGGCGTGCCGATCATCGTCCCGGCCTGGGTGAGGCTCGAACTTTCGATTCTGGCGACGCCGAAATCGGCGAGCTTCACCTGGTCATCTCTCGTGATCATCACATTGGCAGGCTTGATGTCACGATGGATAACGCCGTTGTCGTGGCTGTAGGCCAGTCCTGCGAGCAGCGACCGCATCATTCGCAGCGCGTCGACCGTGGCAAAGCGTTCGCCTCTGTCGAGCACCGATTTCAGTGTTTCGCCTTCGACATATTCCATGACGATATAGGCAAGCCCGTCGGTCTCGCCGTAATCGTAGATGCCCACGATGTTCGGATGCGTCAGCCGTCCGGCGGCCTGCGCTTCCCGCCGGAACCGGAGCAGCCCCTCGGCGGCCTCGGCGTCGTCGGTATCATCGAGATTGACCGTCTTGATGGCGACGCGACGCGCAATGATCGGATCGAAGCCTTCGTAGACGGTGCCCATGGCGCCCCGGCCGAGAATACGGACGATGTCATATTTTCCGAGCTTCGTCAGATCTGGCGCTGCCATGAGGGGATGTCTCGCTTTCTGATGCGTGATGATCGCTACTTGGCCAGATTGCGCGTGCCCTGTCCACCGTCGCCGATGACCACGAAAGGCGCCCAGAAGAACGGATCGGCGAGCTTGGCCGGCAGGGTGCCGGACGCGGCGCCCCTGATCAGGTCGAGCTGGGCGCTCCGCAGGCTCGCGGCCGCCCCCTCGCCCGTCGATGAGGCCAGATGGGTGAGCGTGGTTGCGACCAGATAGGAGCTGACCTGGTCGTTCACCGACCATTGCGTGACCATCAGCGCGCGGGCGCCGGCGAAGAAGAACGCGCGGGCAAGGCCGGAAAGCGCTTCACCGCCGGCCTTTCCGTCGCCCCCGCCCGTATTGCATGCCGACAGGATCACGAGGTCGGCGTTCAGTTTGAGATTGGTGATGTCGGAGGTCGTCAGCATCGAGTTCGCCGCGGACCTGGCGCCGGGCGGCGGCGAGGTGACGATCGCCGGTTCATGAGCGCAGGGCAGTTCGGAGGGCAGCAGCGCGTGGGTCGCGAAATGCAGGATCCGGTATTGCTTCAGGTCGGCGTGCTCGACATTCGGGACCGTGAAGGCCGCCCCCAGCAGCTCGTCCGATGCGGGTGCCTTGAAGATCGCGCGGGCGGCGTCAAGTTCGAGCTTCGCATACGGCAGGTGGGGCAGGCCGGCGAAGAGCCGGGCGCTGTCGCCGCAACTGGGGCCACTGAACGTGGCCTCGGCCTGGGCCAGGCTCGTGTTCTTGAAGTCCCCGAAGCCAAACCAGGGCTGCTTGGCGGGCGACGTGCCGGCGATGGCGCGCAGCGAGACGAAATTCGCGGCCGCGGGAACGTAGACCAGCGTCATCTTCCTGATCAGCCAGGGCACCTTGGCCAGCGGCGTGCCGGGGGCGACCGGCTCGGTGGGCAGCAGCGCGAATGGCAGCGACAGCAGCGCCCCGGCCGGTGAAACCACCATCGCCGTGGTCTTCGCGAGGTCGGTCGCGAAGGGGGCCAGGGTCGCGCGATAGATCGCTTCGGCAGAGGTCATCGCGAAGGTCGGCAATCCCGCCTGCGTCGGCACGACGCTTTGGCGCACTTTGCGGACCAGTGCGGTCATGCGCGTCTCGTCGACCTTCGTGTGCGCGACGGCGATCTGCCCGTCGTGCAACAGGAACGTCCACGTGCCGTCCGGCGCCGGCATGATATCGAGAAAGGCTTCGCCAGGCCTCAGCCGGTCGAGCACGGTGCCGGCGGGCACGACCTGCTGGACCAGCTGGCCGAAATTCGGTGCCGCCGCCTCGACGGACTCGTCCGCTTCGGCGAGCCGCCGGGTTGCCGCCGCGATCTTCATGTCGATTGCGTTGATGGCGGCTGGCGTTGCCTGCCGTTCATGGGCGATGCCGTCACGCTCCCGGTAGAGGCGCGACAGGGCGATGACGGCATCCTGATGGGCGCGGATCGCGGCGGCGACTTTGGGGCTCTTTGAATCCGCGGCCAGCCGCGCGGCGGACTCGGCGATTTCACGGCTGGTCGTGCTGCCTTGCGCGAGTTCCGCCATCGCGAACATCTCGGCGCGAAGCACCCCGGCCCGGGCAGGATTCTTCTCCGCTTCCCGATTGGCCGCGTCGAGGCACGGAGCAACCAGGGCCGCAGAGGTGCCGAGGCGCAGGCGGGCGAGAAGCTTTATGCCGGCCCGGCAAGCCTCCAGGGCCTTTCCGGGTTGACCGGCGAGGTCGAGCACGCCGCCGCGCAGCAGGTGCGTGTCGGCGACGGGGCGCGAACCGGGCAGGGCATGTTCGAAATCATACGAGGCTTGCGCCAGCCTGGCGGCAGCCGAGGCGGTCCTGTCAAACGCCGTGTCGACGGCGGCCGTGCTCCGGTCAAGCCTGGCGCGAAGCACGGGAGGAGCAATCCCGTTCGCCGAAGCGATCGCCGATGCACGGTCAATTTTCACGGCGGCCTGCTTGTGATGGCCGGCCGCATCGAGCACCACGCCCTCATACCGCAGTGTTTCGATCACGCCGAGCAGGGCCTGCTGCCCGATCGGGCTCAACAGGGTCGACTGCGCGGCGAGGAGCGATCCCCCCCGGCTTCCGGCCGAAAGGCCGAAGCCATCGTCGGACCCGGTCGCGGCAGGGTGGGGGCGCAACACGGAGCGGGGCAGAAGCGATGCATAATCCCGGTTTGCGGCCGAGAGCAGCCGCAGCGCGCGGCGATCATGACCCTGATTGAGTTGATCGAGACCCCGATAATGGTCGAGTCGCGCGACCGCCGTGGGATCCACGGCCAGGGGGGCCAGCTTCGCCGCCTGCGCAAGCAGGGCGTCAGCCTGGCTATAATCGCCCTGATCCGAGAGATTCAGGGCAAGATCCAGCATCGGCGTCACCGTATTCGGATTTTCCGGCCCGAGCGCCTTTTGCTGCAGCGCGAGCGCGGCCCGGTAGGCGGTGATGGCGGCAGGGTAATCCTCGGCCTGGTTGGAGCGGTTGCCGAGCGTCATCAACTTGCCGTACTCGTGGATATCACCCGAGGTGAAGGCGGCGGCGGCGAGGCGGTCGGCAAGCTGGCTGTCGGAGACCGAAGTGGTCATCGCGCCGGCATCGGCGGCTGGCACTGCGCCGCTGATCACGCCGACGGCGCGTTCCATGGCTGGAAAAGCCGGTTGCACGCCATCGGCAAACCACACATGGCCGCGGATCAAGGCTGCCAGGGCGACATGCGGCCAGCCGCCGATCCGCTGCGTGCAGAGCAGAACCTCTCCAGGGTAGTGCCCGAGCACCGTTGTCGGCTTTGGATTGCCGCACGCGTAGCGCTGTTCGAGACCGGCCCGCCAGTTTCCTCGCGTAACGATTGCATTCAGGTTCGCCCGGTTCGCCTCCGGACCCGCATGCACTTCGGCGCTGGGCTGGTGCCAACTGCCGCAGTAGATCAATGCGCCGCCGGAGGTCGTGCGGCTGGCGGTGCAGGTTTCGCCGCTGGTATTTTTGCCCAGCGCGAGTTGCCGGCCGCTGGCCGATTGCGGGGAATCCGTGTCATGCGCATAGGCGCCCGGCGGCGGCCGCGTGCACGCGCTCAACAGCGCCAGGCCGGCAAGGGCGGCCAGAACCAGGACCGTTCGGCGCATGGTCAATAGTCCTTTGCCGCCACACCTGGCAGCCGGACATTCGCATCCAGCTTGCGTCGCCGCCGTGGACTGATGTCGAAATCATCCAGCGGGTTGCGCTCCGGCACGATCGCCACAGGCAACACGGTGCAACTCACCGATCCGATAATGCACGAGTTGAAGCGATAGCTGGATCCCGGCACAGGAACGACCTTGCCGTTATGCGCCGCGGCCGAGCCGGCAAGACCGGCGATCTGGCCGACGAAAGCCGTTTGTCCATTAAGGCCGCCCGCCACCAGCAGATAGTGCAAATACAATGTTCCCTGTGCATATCCGTTGATCAGCGAAATCGCCAGATCCGTGCTGCGGGCATTGAGATCGTTGAACTTCGCGTCGGCACCGTCCGGCAGAAGCATAAACAGCGTGTTTGGCTGACCTTGAAGGGAACCGGTGTCGATGTTGAACTGGCCGGTCTGTACGATGCCGTTAGCCGGCGCTCCATTCGCGATCACCTGCAGAACCGAATCGATGCCGTTACGTGGCGACAGGCCATTGTAGACGTATGTCGGGAGAAATTGGCCGCCGATCGAGAAGGAACCGCCATCCGCCCCGTCCAGAGTGATCTGGCCGGTTGCCGTTATGGTCAGCGCCTTCGCCGAAACAGGTCCGGCCACGGTTAACGCCGTGGCATCGGTCAACGCGAAGAGATGGCCGGCGGCATCGAATCCGCCGAGAGTGCCTATGACGTTATCCGTTCCAGTCAGCGCCACGTCGCCGGTGACGGCACTGTTGCTCGTAAGCGTCGCGGCGGTGATGGGACCGTTTCCGGAAATCGGGCCATAGCCCAGACCGAGCGTGCCGGGCGTGTTGATCGCGCCGGGAATATACATGGCGGGTGAATCAAGTGAGATATTGAGGGCGTATACGGGGCCGTTCACCGTGAGAGGCACCTGATCCACCAGCGCCAGGTTTCCCAGAGGCACGCTGACCGACCCAAGAGCGTCGATCGTATTGCTGCCGGTCAGCAGCACGTCCCGCGCCCCTGCGATCTGGAGCAGGGTGGGGTCGATCGTCCCGGTCTCGGAGATCGTTCCGGACGTCGCCAGGCTTAACGCGCCATCGACAAGAATGACGCCTGGAATGGTGAGATCGGCGGCCGAGATTGCTGCGCGCTGCGCAACGAGACTTCCGGCGATGGTGAGGGGCGCATTGTCGTCGAGGGTGAAGGTGCCGACATTGATGCTGCCGAGAGTGGTGATGACATTGCTGCCGGTGAGGGCGACGAGGCTTGCGGCGGCATCGAGAGTGGGTGCGGAGATGGAACCGGTGCCCGAGCTGGTGATGGATCCGCTTGTTGCGGAGAGGGCGAGGAGCGAGGCGAGGCTGACCTGTCCGGCGATGTCCAAGCCACCGGCGCTGGTGTCGGCAAAACTTGCATTGGTGGCGTTGAAGGAACCGGCGATGGTGAGGGGCGCATTGTCGTCGAGGGTGAAGCTGCCGGCGCTGATGCTGCCGAGAGTGGTGATGGAGTTGCTGCCGGTCAGGGCGACGAGGCTTGCGGTGGCATCGAGGTTCGAGGCGGTGACGTAGCCGGTGACGGAGCCGGCATTGGTGATGGTGCCTGCGTTGGCATCGAGGCTGAGGGTCGTAGCGTCGAGATTGGCGTTGATGCGGATGTCCGAGGCGGCGAGGCTTGCGTCGGTGGCGTTGAAGGAACCGGTGATGTCGAGAGAACCAGTGTTGGTGATGCTTGCGTTGGTGGCGGTGAAGGGTCCGGCGATGGTGAGGGGCGCGTTGTCGTCGAGGGTGAAGCTGCCGGCGGCGCTGATGCTGCCGAGAGTGGTGATGGAGTTGCTGCCGGTAAGGGCGACGAGGCTTGCGGCGGCACCGAGGGCAGCTACCGTAATGCCACCATTGCCGGTGAATTCGCCACCTGCCTGCACGATCAACGAGCTATGTTGCGCAAGGAACGGCTGGTTGATGTTGATAGTGCCCGCATCCATCAGGATGTTTGGGATTGAAAGACTGATCGAGCCATCGTTTTCGATCAGCCCGGTCTGGACAGTGCCGATCTGAAGGGAATTCGCACCGATGGCGTTCAAGAGCTGATTTGAAAGATCGAGCGCCGTAGTCGAGGTCCCACCGAGGGCGATGGTATCGAAGCTAAGTGGAGCAAGCGTCACCGCGCCCGAATTCGCCAGGATCGTTCCACCGGCCAGATCCATTCCATTGGCGCTGAGAACGATATTTCCGCCAGACGCTACACTCAGCGTGCCGGCAATAGTGAGCGG
>NZ_AFPR01000508.1:0-18664 GCF_000219295.1 Acidiphilium sp. PM | reverse complement strand
CCGCGCGCAGTTCGGCGGCGATGGCCTCCAGCGCGTCTGGCTGGATGTCGGCGAGGGCGAGGCGCATGCCGCGGGCGGCGGCGATGCGGGCGAATTCGCGGCCGAAGCCGCTGCCCGCGCCGGTGATGACGGCAACCCGGTTGCTGAACTCTTTCATGGCAGGATCACGATCTTTCCGGTGACGCGGCGTGCCGCCATGTCCCGCAGCGCCTCGTCCGTCTGGTCGAGCCGGTAGGTTTTCGACACGAGCGGGCGGATTTCGCCGCGCGCCAGCATGGCGAACAGGTCTTCCATCATCCGGATCTGGTTCTTCGGCTCGCGGCGGGCGAACTCGCCCCAGAACACGCCGACCAGCGACGCGCCCTTGAGCAGCGGCAGGTTGAGCGGCAGGGACGGAATGGTGCCTTCGGCGAAGCCGATCACCAGATAGCGCCCGCGCCAGGCGATCGAGCGGAAGGCCGGCTCGGCCAGGTGCCCGCCCACGGGATCGAAGATGACGTCCGGTCCCTTGCCGCCGGTGTGTTCGCGGATCGCGGCCCGCAGGTCCCCGGTGCCGTAATTGATCGTGGCGTCGGCGCCATGCGCGCGGCAGATCTCGAGCTTTTCCTCGGACGAGGCGGCGGCGATCACCCTGGCACCCTTGGCCTTGGCGATATCCACCGCGGCAAGGCCGACGCCGCCGGCGGCACCCAGCACCAGGATCGTCTCGCCGGGCTTGAGTTCCCCGCGGTCGACGACGGCGTGGTGCGAGGTGCCGAAGGCGAGCATCAGCCCGGCGGCGACCTCGAACGAAACGCTGTCCGGTATGGGCACGCAGCGATGCGCGTCGAGCGCGATCCTTTCCGCAAATCCGCCGGTCGAGCAGAGGGCGAGCACGCGGTCACCAGGCTTGTAGCCGGTGACGCCCTCGCCGACCGCCTCGATCTCCCCGGCGATTTCGGCGCCGGGGGTGAAGGGCAGTTCGGGCTGCACCTGGTACTTCTTCTGGATGATCAGCACGTCGGGGAAATTCACCCCGGCGGCGTGAATCCGGATCAGCACCTCGCCTTTCTGCGGGACGGGATCGGGGATGTCGCGCAGGCGCAGCGTCTCCGGCCCGCCCCATTCCTCGCAGCGGATCGCGCGCATCAGGCCTGGCCCGGCTCGGACAGCCCGTCCGCGATCAGCACATTCGGATAGCCGCCCGTGCGTGCCGGATCGGTGTTGCGGTAGCGCCGGTGTTCAAGCCGGGCGAGCTGGTCGCGATGCACCTCGTCCGGCCCGTCGGCCAGACGCAGCGTGCGCTGGTGCGCATAGGCCGAGGAGAGCCAGGTATCGGCGACGCCGCCGCCGCCGAAGGCCTGGATCGCCCAGTCGACCACCTTGCAGGCGACGTTGGGGGCGACGACCTTGATCATCGCGATCTCGGCGCGGGCTTCCTTGTTGCCCACCGTGTCCATCATGTGCGCGGCCTTGAGGGTGAGCAGGCGGGCCTGGTCGATCATGATGCGGCTTTCGGCGATGCGCTCGCGCCAGACGCTCTGCTCGATGACGGGCTTGCCGAAGGCGGTGCGGCTTTCGAGCCGACGGACCATGCGCTCCAGCGCCCGCTCGGCCACCCCGATCGAGCGCATGCAGTGATGGATGCGTCCCGGCCCGAGCCGGCCCTGGGCGATCTCGAAGCCGCGGCCCTCGCCGAGCAGCATGTTGGCGGCCGGCACCCGCACCTTGTCGAAGATCATCTCGGCATGGCCGTGCGGGGCATCCACATCGCCGAACACCGGCAGGGCGCGCTTCATCGTCACACCCGGATGCGGGAAGGGCACCAGGATCATCGACTGGCGCTTGTAGGGGTCGGGGTTCTCGGGGTCGGACTGGCCCATCACGATGAGGATGCGGCAGCGCGGGTCGGGCGCGCCGGAGGTCCACCACTTATGGCCGTCGATGACGTATTCGTCGCCCTCGCGGCGGATCGAGGTCTCGATGTTCTTCGCATCCGAGGAGGCGACGCGCGGCTCGGTCATCGCGAAGGCGGAACGGATCTCGCCGGCGAGCAGCGGCTTCAGCCAGGCTTCCTTTTGCTCCGGTGTTCCGTAGCGGGTCAGCACTTCCATGTTGCCGGTATCGGGGGCGGAGCAGTTGAAGGCTTCCGGGCCGAAGGGCGAGCGGCCCATGATTTCGGCGAGCGGCGCGTATTCGACGTTGGTCAGCCCGGCGCCATGCTCGGATTCGGGGAGGAACAGGTTCCACAGCCCCGCCGCCTTCGCCTTCTGCTTGATCTCCTGCAGCAGCTCCAGCGGCTTCCACTGGTTGGCCTGGGTGTGGGCGGTGTGGAACAGCGCCTGTTCGTTCGGATAGATGTGCTCGGCCATGAAGTCGGCAACGCGCTGGCGCAGCGCCTCGGTCTTGGCGGAATAACGGAACTCCATGGTAGCATATTCCTCGCTGTTCTGATTCTGCTGAGCCGTCTGTTTGACCCAACTGTGCGAGGTGCGCGCGGGTTATGCAAGTCCCCCAAGCGGCAGGCTCGATACGGCTGGGGCAATGACGCTTGACAGCGCGCCGCCTGCCCCCGATTTTCCGGCGCGATCGGGAGGAGGGAACCGGATGAGCACGGAAAGCCAGCCGCGACTTGTCGAGATGCTGCCACAGCACAGGCTCGATGAGGCGAGGCTGTTCGCCTACCTGGCCGGCCATGTCGAGGGATTCGCGGAACCGGCGACGATCCGCCAGTTCCAGGGCGGGCAGTCGAACCCGACCTACCTGATCGAGACGGCGGCCCGGAACTATGTGCTGCGCAAGAAGCCGCCGGGAACCCTGCTGCCCTCGGCGCACCAGATCGACCGCGAATTCCGCATCCAGAGCGCGCTGGCCGCGACCGACGTGCCGGTGGCGCCGATGCTGCATTACTGCACCGATGCCGCGGTGATCGGCACCGAGTTCTACGTGATGGGTCACGTGGCGGGCCGGGTGTTTCACGACGTGATGATGCCCGGGCTTGCGCCGGAGGAGCGCGGCGCCATCCATCGGCAGATCTTCGAGACCATCGCGGCGCTGCACAAGGTCGACTACAACGCGGTGGGCCTGACCGGCTTCGGCCGGCCGGACCACTATGTCGCCCGCCAGATCGAGCGCTGGACGAAGCAGTACGAAGCCTCGAAGACCGAGGACTTCGCGCCGATGACCGACCTGATCGCCTGGCTGCGCGCCAACATTCCCGAGCGCGACGAGAGTGCGATCGTGCATGGCGACTTCCGGCTCGGCAACATGATGATCCACCCGACCGAGCCGCGGATCGTCGCCGTGCTGGACTGGGAGCTTTCGACCATCGGCCACCCGCTCGCGGATCTCGCGTATTGCTGCATGTCCTATCATCTGCCGCCCGGCTCCGGCCCGGCGATGGCGGGCTACCAGGGGGTGGATCTCGCGGAACTCGGCCTGATGAGCGAGGCCGAGGCGCTGGAGCTGTATTGCCGGCGGACGGGGCGCGAGCGGATCGACAACTGGCGGTTCTTCATGGGCTTCTCGCTGTTCCGCTCGGCGGCCATTGTCGAGGGCGTCTATGCCCGCGCGCTGGCCGGCAACGCGGCCGACCAGCGCGCGCATCGCATGCATGACGTGTTCCTGCAGGTCGCCAAGACCGGCTGGAACATCGTGCGCGGGGATTGAGGCGGGGCGTGCCCGTCTCCGGCGCTTGCCTCCCCGCGCGCGGGGGCGCTATCCGCCTCGGTGGCAACGGCGCCTGCGCGCCGATTTCATGATGGCTCCGCCCAGGAAAGGTTCCGACGCATGAAGCTCTTCCACTCCCCGACCAGCCCGTATGTCCGCAAGGTGATGGCCTGCGCGATTGCCCGCGACATCGACCGGAGGATCGAACTGATCCCGACCAATCCGCACGAAAGCCCCGCGGCGCTGATCGCGAACAATCCGCTCTCCAAGGTGCCCTGTCTGGTCAATGACGAGGGCGTGGCCCTCTTCGACAGCAGGGTGATCTGCGAATACCTCGACCAGATCGGCGATGCGCTGCCGCTGTTTCCTGCCAGCGGGTCGGCCAGATGGGTGGCGCTGCGCTACCAGGCGATGGGCGACGGCATTCTCGATGCCGCGGTCGGCGCCCGGATGGAGAGCATGAAGCCGAGGGAAGCCGCGCGCGAGGCCTTCATCGAGCGGCAGATGCACGCCATCGACCGGACCCTTGCGATGCTCGAACAGGATCCGCCGGGCCGGATGCTCGATATCGGGTCGATCGCGGTGGCCTGCGCGCTTGGTTATCTTGATTTCCGTTTCGCGGCACGGGAGTGGCGGAAGTCCTGCCCAGGCCTCGCCGCCTGGTTCGCCGCCTTCGGCAAGGAACCGGCCATCGCCCGGACCGAGCCGCCGGCGGCCTGAGCGAACCGGTCAGGCGGCGACCCAGTGCGCCGCCAGCCCGCCCGCGCCGTCCATCACGCCGATGGCGCGGCGATGGCCGGCGGCGCGCAGATACAGCACGTCGATCATCGATGCGGTGAGGCGGCAGACGGTGAAGTGCCGCTCGGCTTCGTCCTCGCCGACCGTTTCATCGAGCACGCGCGGTTCGGCCCGCATGCCCGGCGCTCGCGCGCCGCGGTAGATTTGACGGGCGCCATCCGGCAGGCCGCGCCAGACCGCAGCGCTGTCCGCATCGTCGCTGTGCAGGTCGACCTGCCCCTCGATCCGGATCTGCAGCTTCGCTCCGGAATCGTAGGCGAGGATGGCGGCGCGCCGGTCACGGGAGAGTTCGGCGAACTTCGCGGATCGCGAGTCGGTGTGGAAGGTGAGCCGGACGCTGTGTGGCTCGAAGTTGCGCAGCACGACGGAGCGCAGGCGGGGCGCACCATCGGCACCCAGCGTCGCAATGCCGATGACATGGAAATCGCTGCGCCGGCCGCGCGCGCCGCTGGCAAGGCGGGCCAGCGCGGCAGAGATGAAATCCGCGGCCGGATGATGGGCGGGATCTTCGTCCTGAAATGGAAGGGGTGGGGTGTTCGATCCGGTCATGGGCGGAGATCTGGTCCGCTTCAGCCGGTTGAAAACCCCACCCCGGAACAGGAAGGCGGGCGGAGGTCATCCGCCCGCCGCCGATTGCCCTTACTCGGCCCCGAACATTTCCGGTTCGCCGGCGAGGATCGTGGCTTTCGCCTCTTCCGGGTCGGGAATGCCCGAATTCATGGCGATGACGAGGATGACAAGGCTGAAGACGATCAGGATGACCGAGGCCGCAACCTGTCCGAGCGCTCCGGTTCCGCCGGTGAGGCCCTTCGGCCCGAGATAGGTGATCAGCCACATGCCGAAGAAATACGGCGCAAGCCACCACGCGCCGCTCCAGTGGAGATTGCTCAACCCGACGCCGGCAATCGCCTCATAGCCGACATAGATCACCGTGAACGCCAGGATGAGCTCGAACAGGAAGGTGTCCGTCGAGGAGCCGCTCCAGAAGATGATGAAGTTCGAGATGATGAAGGCCACCGCGGAAATCAGCATGCCGCCGGAAAGCAGGTAGGGGCGCTTGTACTTGTCGACCGGCATGGTCTTGCGCAGCGTCATGAGCACGACGGGGCCCGTGCCATACGACAGCACGGTTGCCGAGGAGATGAACGTGACGATGCCCTGCCACGACGGGAACGGAACAAGAAACAGCAGGCCGACCAGGAAAGACACGATCACCCCGACAATCGGCACGCCGGCGACAGAGAGCCGCGCAAACGTGTTGCCGCCCAGCAATCCTTCCTTGCCGGTCGCATAAAGCACGCGGGACGTGGTGGTGAAATAGATGATACCCGTCCCGGACGGCGAGATGAATGCGTCGATGTAGAGGAGAACCGCCAGCCAGCCCATGCCGATCAACGAGGCCAGGCCGGCGAACGGACCGAACGCCCCCTTGAAGGTGACCTTGGCCCAGCCATTCGCGATATCGCTGGGGTTGAGCGCGCCGATGAACGCGATTTGCAGGCCCATGTAGATGACGAGGCCGATGACGACCGACCCGACGATCGCGATCGGGAGGTTTCGGCGCGGATTGCTTGATTCGCCAGCGAGTTCGACGGCCTGGCGGAAGCCCAGATAGGAGAAGACGATACCCGACGTTGCGACCGCCGAGAATATGCCGGAGGCGCCGCCAGGAGCAAAGCGATGAGAGCTGAAATTCGCGCCGTGGAACCCCACGATGACGAAAACAAGGATCGTGAGCACCGGAATGGCGAGTTTCCACCAGGTCAGCGCGCTGTTGATGGCAAGCACAATGCGGATGGCCAGGGTGTTGATGATCGCGAAGATGGCGAGGAGCACGGCCGAGGCAATGAAGCCTTCGCTGGTCAGCACGCCAGCCTTGTCGATGAGACCCGAAACGTAGTTGCTGCCGTACGTGATCACGGCGGACGCTTCCGCCGGCGCGACAGAGGCGTATCCCAGGAACACCACGAAGCTGAGCACCGTGGCCATCAGATTGCCGTGGGACAGTTTCGGGAATGCGAACACCGCGCCGGCCCGTGGAAATGCGGTCGCCAGCTCGGCATAGACAAAAGACAGCAAGAGAACGGCAAAGCCGCCGATGGCCCATGCGATGATCGCCGACGGACCGGCAATCTTTGCCGCGTTCAACGGGCCCAGCAGCCAGCCCGATCCGATGATACCTCCCAGACTTGCGAACAGCAGGCCGATCACGCCTGCGTCGCGCTTGAGTTTAACTCCGGTTCCTTCAGCCATTATACGTGCCCCCATTAGAGTTTATGTCAAAACCCTAATCCGGTTTTTGATCTGAGGAAACCTTTCCGTGAAGCTGCCATGACAAAATCAGGCTTTACAACCTAGACGATCAGGAAAGGCGAGATACACCGGCTTGTCCGGGATGGCTTCGGCCCCCATCTCCCGAGCTCTGATCCGACATGCCGAAGGAGGAAAACCCGATGGACAAGGATGAGATCGAAGGTGGAGCCCGCGCTTTTGCAGGCAAGGCCGAGGAAGCTCTTGGCGAGGCGACCGGCGACGAGGATTTGCAGCGGGAAGGAATGCGCCACCAGGCCGCGGGCGAAGCGCAGAAGCTCTTTGGCGCGGCGAAGGATGCCGCGCGCTCGGCAAGCCATACGGCAGGGGCCGCTTTCGAGTCCGTGCGTGACTCGGTGGCGGGGGGTGCCGGCCGGGCGCCGGAGGATCGGGCGGCGGCGCCGGCGAGTGACGGCGCGGCATGGGTGGCGGACTTCGTGCGCGAACAGCCCGTTCTCGCCCTGTTCGGCGCCGCGACGCTCGGCTACGCGCTGGCCTTCCTCTTCCACGGGGGGCGGCGCTGAGGCCGCAGGATCAGCACCATCGAGACGAACAGGGCGGCAAAGCCCATTGCATCGCCCCGGGTGAACGGTTCTGCCAGAACGAGCACGCCCATCAAGGTGGCCGTCGCGGGGAGCAGCGCGGTGAACGTGCCGGCAATGCCGGCCTGAACACGCCGCATTCCGTGATACCACAGGATCACGGCCAGCACGCTTGAGGTCAGGCTGTTCACCAGCAACAGCCCGGCGATCAGCCAGGTGAAGTGGACCTGTCCGAAACTGGCGATGGCGAGCGGGGCCGTCATCGCGGCGCCGCAGGCTTGCATCCAGAATGTCGCCTGCATCACCGGCAGCAGGCCGGCGGCGCGGCGGGCGAACAGGGCATATCCGGCCTCGCCGCACACCGCGCCGAAGATGAGTGCATCACCCACCAGGCTGAAACCGCCGCCGCCGCGCGCGAGGGCCGCGATGCCGACGCCCGCCAGCACCACCGCCGCCCATTGCAGCGGCCGCAGGTGCTCGCGCAGGAACAGCGCCGCGCCGAGCGCGATCACCGCCGGAAGACTCGCGAGGACCAGTCCCGCCTGCACCGCGCCGGTGAGCTTCAATCCGGCGACCATCATGCCGTTGTAGAGCAGGGTGCCACAGGCGGCTTGCATGAACAGGATGGCCAGCGTGCGCGGCGCCGGCAAGCGCGGTGCCACCAGCGGGGCAAGGCACAGCGTGGCGAAACTGGTGCGCATGAACAGCAACGGGAAGGTCGGCAGGTGGGCGGCCAGCAGCTTGAGCAGGACGACATTGCCGCCGACGATCACCATCGAGGCGGCCAGCGCCGCATAGGCGGCGATCACGGCGAAATATCGCTGCGATAGGGGGATTGCTCGCCGAGCATCGCCATTTCCTCCTCCATCGCCGGGCGCTCGGCCTCGAGGAAGCGGGCGACGGCATCGCTCAGGCCGGGATGGCCGATCCAGTGCGCGGAGAAGGTGCGGCTCGGCAGGTAGCCGCGCTGGATCTTGTGCTGGCCCTGCGCACCGGCCTCGACGCGGGCGAGGCCGGCGCCGATCGCGTAGTCGATCGCCTGATAGTAGCAGAGTTCGAAATGCAGGAAGGGGACGTCTTCCAGCGCCCCCCAGGTTGCGGCCGTAGAGCGCGTCCGGGCCGCGCAGGTTGAGCGCGCCGGCGATCGGGCGGCCGGCGCGGAAGGCCATCATCATCACCACGGCATCGCCGAGGCGCTCGCCGAGCAGGGGGAAGAAGCGCTCGGTGAGGTAGGCGCCGCCCCATTTGCGGTCGACGGTGGAGAGATAGAAGTTGTAGAAGGCGGCCCATTCGCGCCGCCCCATCTCGCTGCCGCGCAGGGCGCGGATCTCGAGCCCGGCCTGCGCGTCGCGCCGTTCGCGGCGGATCGCCTTGCGCTTGCGCGAGGACAGGGCGGCGAGGAAATCCTCGAACCCTTCATAGCCGCGATTGTGCCAGTGATATTGCACGCCCATGCGCCGCAGCCAGCCGGCCTCGCCGAGCGCGTGCCACTCGGCCTCGGTGCAGAAGGTGGCATGGACCGAGGAGCAGCCGAGCCGCTCGGCGGCGATCTCCAGGCCGCGGGCGAGCAGCGACAGGGGCAGGCCTTCGGCCATCAGCAGGCGCGGGCCGGGCACCGGGCTGAACGGGGCGGCGACTTGCAGCTTCGGGTAGTAGCGCCCGCCGGCGCGTTCGAAGGCGTTGGCCCAGCCGTGATCGAACACGTATTCGCCGTAGGAATGGGCCTTGACGTAGGTGGGGGCGGCGCCGAGCAGGCGGCCGGCGCCGTCGCGCAGCACCGCGTGCTGGGGATACCAGCCGCTGTCGCCGCCGACGGAGGCGCTGTCTTCCAGGGCCGAGAGGAAGGCGTGGCTGACGAAGGGGTTGCCGCCGGCCAGCGCATCCCAGTCCGGCGCCGGGACCTCGTGGATGCTCTGGTGCAGCGAGAGGGAGAGGTCGTCTGCGGTGCCGTTCATGAATCCCGTGCGCGATGCGGGAGGGAGCGTGGCGTCCCGCGTAACTTCGACGAAATCATAGGTGTTGATGCTGCGGATGCAACCATCCGCCGGGCAGGGCGGAGTCCCGTTCGCGGCATTCCGGGGGGCGGTGAGGCGATTTGCGCGCCGGCAGCCGGCGAGGCACATAAAACGGCGCTGCAAGGAGAGTCCGATGACCGAACGCCCCGTCCCGCTGCCCGACGCCGCCCCGCGCCGCCTTGACGAATACCGGCCTCCGGCCTTTCTGGTCGATACGGTCGATCTCATCTTCGATCTCGATCCGGCGGCAACACGGGTGCGCGCCAGCCTGACGCTGCGGCGCAACAAGGCGCACGGGATCGCGGATGCGCCGCTGGAACTCGACGGCGAGGGACTCGACCTGCGATCGGTGCTGCTCGATGGCGAGGCGCTCGGCGCCAACCGCTACGCGCTCGGCGCGCATGGCCTCGTCATTCGTGACGTGCCGGACGAATTCACCCTCGATACCGAGGTGATCATCGCGCCGGAGCGCAATTCCGAGCTTTCGGGACTGTATGTCTCGGGCGGGGATTTCTTCACCCAGTGCGAGGCCGAGGGGTTTCGCCGCATCACCTTCTTCCCCGACCGGCCAGACGTGATGGCCCGCTACACGGCGACGCTGATCGCCGATCCGGCGCGCTGCCCGCTGCTGCTGTCCAACGGCAATCCGGTCGATCGCGGCACGCTGCCGGACGGGCGGCACTGGGCGAAATGGGAGGACCCGCACCCCAAGCCGTCCTATCTGTTCGCGCTGGTCGCGGGCGACCTGGTTTCGGTGCATGACGCGTTCGTCACCCGCTCGGGGCGGCAGGTGCAGCTCGGCATCCATGTCCGCCGCGGCGACGAGGACAAGGTCGACCACGCGATGGCCTGCCTCAAGCGGGCGATGCGCTGGGACGAGGAGGCGTTCGGCCTCGAATACGACCTCGACATCTTCAACATCGCCGCCGTGTCCGACTTCAACATGGGGGCGATGGAGAACAAGGGGCTCAACATCTTCAACACCGCCCTCGTCCTCGCCCGGCCGGATACCGCGACGGATGCCGACTACCAGCGGATCGACCGGGTGATCGCGCATGAATATTTCCACAACTGGACCGGCGACCGGGTGACCTGCCGGGACTGGTTCCAGCTCTCGCTCAAGGAGGGTCTGACCGTCTTTCGCGATCAGGAATATGGCGCGGCGACGACCGATGCGGCGCTGTCGCGGATCGACGACGTCAAGATGCTGCGCGCCCGGCAATTCGCCGAGGATGCCGGGCCGCTGGCGCACCCCGTCCGCCCCGCCGCCTATCGCAAGATCGACAATTTCTACACCGCGACCGTCTATGAGAAGGGGGCGGAGGTGGTGCGGATGATCCGCACCATCATCGGGCATGAGGCGTTCCGCCGCGGCTTCGATCGCTACATCGCGCGCAACGACAATTCGGCGGCGACGATCGAGGATTTCGTGGCCGCGATGCGCGAGGAATCGGGGTTCGATTTTTCCCAGTTCATGCGCTGGTACGAGCAGGCGGGCACGCCGCAGCTGCGATTCGAGGGCGAATACGACGCGGCGGCGCGGCGCTACACGCTCACGCTGCGGCAGATGACGGCGCCGACGCCGGGACAGGCGCATAAGGAGCCGTTCCTGATCCCGGTGGCGATGGGGCTGATCGGGCCGGATGGGGCGGAGCTTGAAGCGCGGCTGGAGGGCGAGGCGGACGCGCATCGCGGCACAAGGGTGCTGCTGCTGCGCGCGGCCGAGCAGCGTTTCGTGTTCGAGGAGGTCGCCTCTCCGCCGGTGCCCTCGCTGTTGCGCGGGTTCTCGGCGCCGGTGAAGCTCTCCGGGCATGATGCGGCCGGGCTCGCGCACCTTGCCGCCCACGATACCGACGGGTTCAGCCGCTGGGAGGCCGGGCAGGAATATGCGACGCGGGCGCTGCTCGACGCGATCGCCGCATTGCAGCGCGGCGAGGCGGTGGCGACCGATCCGGCGCTGGTGGCGGCGATGGCGGCGGCCCTCGACCTCGCGCAGGAGGCGCCGGCGCTCGCGGCGCGGATATTGTCGCTGCCGGGCAAGGACGTGCTGGCGGACCGGATGGCGGTGATCGACCCGGATGCGATCCATGACGCGCTGGAGATGACGCGGGCGGCGATCGGCCGGCAGTTGCGCGACCGCTTCGCCGCGCTGTGCGGGGCGGAGGACCCGTCGGCACCGTTCAGCCTCGACCCGGCGAGCATGGGGCGGCGGGCGCTCGGCAATGTCGCGCTGGCCTATCTGATGGCGGCGGACCCGGCGGCGGGGCTGGACGCGGCACAGCGCCGCTTCGAGACCGCGCCGACGATGACCGGGCGGCTCGGCGCGCTGGCGCTGCTCGCCGATACCGCGACGCCGGCGCGCGATGCCGCACTCGCGGCGTTTCACGCGCGCTGGCGCGGCGATGCGCTGGTGAGCGACAAGTGGTTCCGCATCCAGGCGATGGCGACGGCGCCGGACACGCTGGACCGCGTCGAGGCGCTGACCCGGCACGCCGATTTCGACCTGCGCAACCCCAACCGCTTCCGCGCCCTGGTGCAGGCGTTCGGCGCGGGGAACCAGCGCTGGTTCCACGATGCGTCGGGGCGGGGCTATGCGCTGGTGGCGCGGATGATCGGCGAGGTCGACCGGGTGAACCGGCAGATCGCGGCGCGCTGCATTGACGTGTTCGCGAGCTGGCAGCGCTTCGATCCGGCGCGGCAGGCGCTGATGCGGGGCGCGCTGGACGCGCTGCTCGCCGATCCCGCTTTGTCGGCCAATGCGCGGGAGATGGCCGAGCGGGCGCGGGCGGGGTCGTGAAAAATCACGGGCCGGATCGGGGATCCGGCCCGCGACATCGGGAGACTGAAGCTCAGCGCGCGGCCGCCAGCGCCTGATCCAGATCGGCGATGATGTCCTCGATGTGTTCGAGGCCGATCGACAGCCGGACATAGCCCGGCGTGACGCCGGTGGCCGCCTGTTCCTCGGCCGAGAGCTGCGAGTGGGTGGTGCTGGCGGGGTGGATGGCGAGGCTGCGGGCGTCGCCGATATTGGCGACGTGGTAGAACATCCGCAGCGCCTCGATGAATTTCCGCCCCGATGCGGCGCCGCCGGCCAGTTCGAAGCCGACCAGCGCGCCCCTGCCGCCGGTGAGGTAGGTTTCCGTGCGCCGCCGCGCCTCGCCGGTGGCGACGCCGGGGTGGATCACCCGCACCACGTCGGGATGGCTGGAGAGGAAATCGACCACCTTCTCGGCGTTCTCGCAATGCCGCGCCATGCGCAGCGGCAGCGTCTCCAGCCCCTGGATGAGCTGGAAGGCGTTGAACGGCGAGAGCGCCGCCCCCTCGTCGCGCAGGATCACGGTGCGGGCGCGGATGATGTAGGCGATCGGGCCGAGCGGCTTGACCGCCTCGACCCAGACCGCGCCGTGATAGGAGGGGTCGGGCGCGTTCAGCAGCGGCTGGCGCGCGGGGTGGGCGGCCCAGTCGAAATTGCCGGAATCGATGATCATCCCGCCGATCGAGGTGCCGTGGCCGCCGATATATTTCGTGGTGGAATAGATCACGATGGCCGCGCCGTGGTCGAAGGGCCGGCAGAGCAGCGGCGCGGCCGTGTTGTCCATGATCAGCGGGATGCCGAGCGGGCGGCCGATCGCCGCGACCTCGGCGATGGGGAAGACCGCGAGCTTCGGGTTGGGCAGGGTTTCGGCGTAATACGCGCGGGTCTTGTCATCGGTCGCGCGGCGGAAATTCTCGGGGTCGGTCGGGTCGACGAAGCGGATCTCGATGCCCTGGTCGCGCAGCGTGTTGGCGAAGAGGTTCCAGGTGCCGCCGTAGAGATCGGTGGAGGCGACGACGTTCTCGCCCGCGCGCGTCAGCGTGCGGATCGCGCTCGCCGAGGCGGCCTGGCCGGAGGCGAGGGCGAGCGCGGCGACCCCGCCCTCGACGGCGGCGAGGCGCTGCTCGAGCACGTCCGTCGTCGGGTTCATGATGCGGGTGTAGATGTTGCCGAGCTCGGACAGCGCGAACAGGTTGGCCGCGTGTTCGGTGCTGTTGAACTGGTAGGAGGTGGTCTGGTGGATCGGCACCGCGACCGAGCCGGTGGTGGGATCGGCGCGCCAGCCGGCGTGCAGGGCGAGCGTTTCCGGGTGTCGGCTCTTGACCGTCATGGGGCTGTCTCCATCGGGCATCTGTTCTCGTGGGAGCGAAAGCTAACGCCCGCGCGCCCGCCGTGGCAAGGGCGTGGCCCGTCAGGCCATGCGTGAACGGCCCTGCAGGAGCGCGGACAGGCCGTTCCGGTCCCGCACCGTGATTCGGCCCGGGGTGAGTTCGATGAGGCCGCGGGCCTCGAGATCCCTGAGTCGCCGGTTCACCGTTTCGCGCGTCGATCCGACGGCGCGGCCAAGCGCGCTCTGGGTGGTGTCGATCCGCGCGCGTTCCAGCCCCTCGGAACGCTGCAGCAGGAAGGTGACGACTCTCTGGCTCACATCCTGGAACAGGATGGAGTCAAGCTGCGCGAGTGTGGTGCGCAGCCGCATGCAGATGATTTCGATCACCCGCATGGCGAATTGCGGATCACGCTCGATCAGCCGCACCACCGAGGCGCGTTCCAGCACCAGAAGCCGGCCATTGGTCGCGGCGACCACGTCCGCGCTGCGGGGCTTGCCGTCGAACAGCGCGATTTCGCCGAAAACCGCGCCCTCGCGCAGCGTGTTGAGATCCTGGTCGTTGCCATCGATTCCGGGGAGCACGACCCGCACCTCGCCGGCAAGGATCAGCATCATCGACGTACCCGGATCGCCGCGCTGGATCAGCATTTCGCCGGTCGTCATGTTGCGCTCGTAGGTGCAGGCATAGAGCGCATCCAGCTCTTCCGGGCTGAAGGGGGCGAAGAGCGGGATGCGGGCCATGTAGTTTCGTGCGTTCCGGGTCATGCCGTTGTCCTCGCGAGCACGGCGAGCACGGCGTCGCCGTAGCGTTCGATCTTGCTGGTTCCCATGCCGGGCACGGCCGCCAGATCGCGCCGGCTGCTTGGCCTCGCGGCAGCGAGGGCGGCCAGCGTCGCATCGTGAAAAATGACATAGGCAGGCACTTGCTGCGAGCGGGCGACCTCGCGCCGCCATTCCCGGAGCGCCTCGAAACCGGGGGCTTCGATCGCCGGTGATGGCCCCGCCGTGCTGCGCTGCCCGCCCTTCCTGCCGGTGGCGGGGTCGCGGCGCAGGCGGAGCGCCTCCTCGCCGCGAAGCACCGGCCGGGCCCGCTCCGTGATGCGCAGCGCGCCATAGGCCTCGTGGTCGATCTCGACCAGCCCGGCCACCGCGAGCTGACGGAAGACCGAGCCCCACTGGCGGCGGTCGAGATCCGCGCCGACCCCGAACGTCGGCAGCCTGTCGTGACCAAGATGCCTGATCCGGTCGGTCGCGGTGCCGCGGAGAATATCGGTCAGGTGGCCCACACCGAAGCGCTGCCCCGTGCGCAGTATCGCCGAAAGCGCCTTGCGCGCGGCTTCGGTACCGTCCCAGGTCTGCACCGGTGTGCGGCAATTGTCGCAGCGGCCGCAGTCTCCGGGATAGGTTTCGCCGAAATGCGCGAGCACCGCGCGCCGCCTGCACCCGGCCGTCTCGCAGACGCCGAGCAGCGCGCCGAGCTTGGCCCGGGCAATGCGCTTGACCTCGTCCGGCGCGTCGCTCTGGTCGATCAGGCGTCCACGCAATGCCACATCCTGCATACCATAGAGCATCAGGGTCTCGGCCGGCGCGCCGTCGCGGCCGGCGCGGCCGGTCTCCTGATAATAGGCCTCCAGGCTCGATGGCAGGTCCAGATGGGCGACGAAGCGGATGTCCGGCTTGTCGATCCCCATGCCGAAGGCGATGGTGGCAACCAGTATCAGGCCGTCCTCGCCGAGGAAGGCGTCCTGGTTCCGGTTCCGCGTCGCCGCATCCAGCCCGGCATGATAGGGCAGGGCCCGCAGACCCTGGCCGGCAAGCCAGCTCGCCGTTTCCTCGACGGCGGCGCGGCTCAGGCAGTAGACGATGCCGCACTCGCCCTCATGGCCGCGCAGGAAGGCGAGAAGCTGCCGCCGTGGCTCGATCTTGGGCGCGATCGCGTAGGTCAGGTTCGGCCGGTCGAAACTGGAGATGAACAGGCGCGCCCCGTCGAGCCCGAGGCGGCGCGCGATGTCATCGCGCGTCTGCGGATCGGCCGTGGCGGTGAGTGCGATGCGGGGCACGCCCGGAAATCTCTCGCCGATCGTTGCGAGCTGGAGATATTCGGGCCGGAAATCATGGCCCCATTGGCTGACGCAGTGGGCTTCGTCGATCGCGAAGAGTGCGATCCGCACCGACCCTAACAGGGCGAGGAAATCCTCGGTGACCAGCCGCTCCGGCGCCACGTAGAGCAGGTCGAGCTCCCCTGCCCGAAGTGCCCGGAGAACCGTCGCGCGTTCGGCGGCCTCGAGGCTCGAGTTGAAGGCCGCGGCGCGCACACCCAGCTGGCGCAACGCCTCGACCTGATTGCGCATCAGGGCAATCAGCGGCGAGACCACGATTCCGACGCCCTGCCGGCAGATTGCGGGAAGTTGATAGCAGATCGACTTCCCGCCGCCGGTGGGCATCAGCACGAGGGCGTCATGCCCGGCGATGACATGGGTGACGATGTCGCGCTGCGGCCCCCGGAAACCGTCATGGCCGAAAACCCGCCTTAGAACCGCTTCGGGTTCTATGGCGATATCTTCCGTAGGCCGTCGGGGCGGGTCGATTCGCACGGGACAAGGTGTAGGGCTTTCGCCGGGCCGGCGGCAATGGTGCACACCTGCAACATGCGGTCACAAGCCGTCACAAATTGATCTCGATCAACGACCACGATTTTGGGCCCTGTTAATCGGATGCTCGTCACTGAATGAAAGTCAACGGGAGACTGCAAATGAAAACCCGGTCACATCCCTATTCCTGGCGGCTTGCGGCCGCTGGCATGGTTGCCGCAGCCTGGCTTGCGGCGCCTCGCGCTGCCTACGCGATCCCCGCCTTTGCAGCGCAGACCGGCGAACCGTGCTCGGCCTGTCATATCGGCTTTCCGCAGCTCACGCCGTATGGGCGGGATTTCAAGCTCGAGGGCTACATCGCCGGCGGCACCTTCCCGACCTGGAAGAATTTCGCCGTGATGTCCCAGATCGGATGGACCCAGCAGCACGACAAGGTCCCGGGCGGCCTGCAGCCCGGCTTCAAGTCGAACGATGCCTGGGCCGCGCAGCAGACCAGCCTGTTCTATGGCGGCGCGCTCGATTCGGCGATCGGCCTCGGCGCGTTTGTGCAGGTGACGTATGACGGCGTCGCCAGGCAGTGGAGTTGGGACAACACCGATATCCGTCTTGCCCGGCCCGGCAGCCTGTTCGGTCACCCGCTGTTCTGGGGCATTACCCTCAACAACAACCCGGCCGTGACAGACCTCTGGAACACGCCGCCGAGCTGGGGCTATCCCTATATCCCCTCGGGTCTCGCGAACGCCCCCGCGGCCTCGCAGCAGATCGCGTCGCTGGCGCAGACCGTGTATGGCGCGGGCGTCTACGGCGCGCTCAACGTCACGCCGTCCGACATGATCTATGCCGAGGCGGACCTCTACAAGTCGTTGCCGCAACGCATGGGCTACGCGCTCGGCGCGGGCGGCGGCCCCAAGATCGATGGTGTGGCGCCCTATCTGCGGCTCGCCTTCCAGCATCAGTGGGGTAACTCCTCGATCGAGGTCGGCAGCTATGCGCTGATGGATCGGGTCTATCCGACGGGTGTGGCGAGCGGCCCGACGGATCAATTCTTCGACATCGCGGCCGACACGCAGTTCCAGTACATCACGCACAATCAGGCGTTTTCGGTTCAGGCGAACATCATCCACGAGTCGCAGGACTGGGCGGCAAGCTATCCGCTCGGCAGTGTCAGCAACCGTGCCGACAGTCTGAACGTCGCCACGATCACGCTGTCCGAACTGCTCTACCAGAAGTTCGGGATCACAGAGTCGTTCAACACGATTTACGGGAATTCCGATCCGGTTTATTACGGAAACGCGAACGGCAAGCCGAACAGCAACAGCTGGACGACGGAGCTCGATTACTACCCGTTCAACGATGGGGGACCGAAATGGCTGCCCTGGCTGAATGCCAAGTTCTTCGTCGAGGATACCGTCTATCCGATCTTCAATGGCCTTGCGCACAATTATGACGGCCAGGGAACCAACGCACAGGCGAACGATACGCTGTTCGCCGGTGTATGGCTGGCTTTCTGAGGACAACACGCACCCGCCCGGACGGGCGGGTGCCCGACAGGAGAGACCAAAATGAAATCCACTCTTCTCATCGCCGTTGCCGCGGGTGCGTTCTGCATCGCGAGCGCGCAGGCGGCGAACGTGGCACATGGCAAGGCACTGTTTCAGGCCCAGTGCGCAGCCTGCCATAGCGTGAGCCCGGGGCAGAACGGGATCGGCCCGTCATTGGCGGGCGTCTACGGCGCGAAGGCCGCTGCGACCCCGGGATTCCAGTTCTCCCCGGCGCTCAAGAAGTCCGGAATCGTGTGGAACGCCTCGACGCTCGACAAGTTCCTGGCCAATCCGCAGGCGGATGTGCCGGGCACCAAGATGCCCTATATGGGCATGGCCAATGCCACCGATCGGGCCGACGTGGTCGCCTATCTGCAGACGCTCGGCAAATAATCGATCATTTGGGTCTCGTATCAAGCAATATGGCGGCCGTGGCGACGCGGCCGCCTTTTTGCGTGATCGTCGAAAGCGCGGACTGAAGCTGTCCTGGCCATGCTTTCGTCGATGTTAGCTGATCGCCCGTGGCCAGCGGCAGCGGGGCGGTCGAGGCGATGGCAACGATCATGTCCCTCCCGAACGGCGCGCCAACCTGACCCAGCGTGTCGCTGATGATCCCGTCCTTCCGGTCCGCGGCGGGGTGGAGACGATAGATCTGCCCATTGCTCGAGACATAGTCGATCTCGAGATCATGGGCCCATGCGGGCGGCTTCACGCGCACAGTGATCGGCTGCCCCTTGGCAAGGCGGTTGACGCCGCCCGCAAGCCTGAAGCCGAGTCGCTGGGCGGCATCCGCGAAGACGGGTGCATAGGGCTCGATCGTCGAAACCATGCCGCAATACGGGCCGGTGAAATCGTCGAGCGTGACGGCGACATGCGCCGAGGGAATCGCGCGGGCGACATCGTCGATCGCTGCCGCCAGCGCGGGCTTGTTCGCAGCGCGAACGAGAGCCGAGACCTGGAAGTCTCCGTTCCGGGCGCTTCCGGTTGCCATCGCGCAGGAGGTCTGACGCACGGCGGCGGTCAGTCGCGCCTCGATCGTGGCGGCCGAGGGCGGCGGCACGGGTGTGGGCGCCG
>NZ_AFPR01000509.1:0-5704 GCF_000219295.1 Acidiphilium sp. PM | reverse complement strand
GTGGTCAGCGCCACGTGCGGCGGCAACGTGGTGTTCGCGAAGCCCTTCGCCAGCTATGGCAAGCTGATGATCATCGACTGCGGCGGCGGATACGATTTCGTGATGGCGGGGTTCCAGCAGTTCGATGTATCGGTAGGCCAGCATGTCGAGCCCGGCCAGCCCGTCGGACGGATGCCGGCATTCGATGTGCACAATCCGGGAAACCAGCCGCGCCTCTATGTCGAGCTGCGGCACGACGGGAAGGCGGTCGACCCGGCGTCACGATTCGGTTCCGGGCCGGGGGAACGCTGAAACCATGGCGGCCGGCTCTGGACTTCCGGCCCAGCCGCACTATTGGTGGCAGAGATGATGAGGATGGCGCGTATGAAGTTGAGGACCTCTCTGTTGATCACGGCCACGTTCGCGGTCGGCATCGGCGTCGGCATGGTGGCGCCCGCGGTGCATGATGCCCTGGCCGGCGTTCGCCAGAGCGACGAGACCTATCGCCAGCTGGGTCTGTTCGAGAACATCTTCCAGCGGATCCGGGCCGACTACGTGGTGCCCGAACCCTCGAAGAAGCTGATCTACGATGCGATGAACGGCATGCTGACGGGGCTCGACCCGCACAGCGCCTACATGAACGCCCAGCAGTACAAGGACATGAAGGCCGAGACCTCCGGCCAGTTCGGCGGGCTCGGCATCGAGGTGACCGAGGCGGGCGGCTTCATCAAGGTGATCACCCCCATCGACGGCACACCGGCCGCCAAGGCCGGAATCAAGCCCGGCGATCTGATCGTGGCGATCGACGGCAAACCGATGGTCGGCGTGACGCTGGACAAGGCGGTCGACCGGATGCGCGGCCCGGCCGGCAGCAAGATCGATATCACGATCAAGCGCCCCGGCGTCGACAAGCCGGTGCACGTCACCCTGACCCGCGCGATCATCCATGTCCACGCGGTCAAGACGGCGCTTTACGGCGATGTCGGCTATCTTCGCCTCGCCAGCTTCTCCGAGAACGCGAATCGCGACATTCGCCGCGGCGTGGCGAAGCTCAAGGCCGAAAGCCACGGCAAGGTGGACGCCTATATCCTCGACCTTCGCAACAATCCCGGCGGTCTGCTCGACCAGGGCATCGCCGTGGCCGATGATTTCCTCAACACCGGCGAGATCGTCTCAACCCATGGCCGGCACCAGTCCGACGATCAGGTCTGGTACGCCCATGACGGCGACATCACCGGCGGCAAGCCGATCGTCGTGCTGGTGAATTCCGGCACCGCCTCGGCGGCGGAAATCGTCAGCGCGGCACTCCAGCAGAACCGCCGCGCGGTGGTGATGGGCACCCGCACCTTCGGCAAGGGCTCGGTGCAGACCATCTTCACCATCCCCGGCCACGGCGCGCTGCGAATGACCACGGCGCTCTACTACACGCCCTCCGGCAAGTCGCTGCAGGATTACGGCGTCGAGCCCGACCTCGTCGTGCACGAGACGAACAATCCGAAGGATCATTTCCCGAAGATTCGCGAGTCGAACATGCCGCACGCCTTCCGCAACCCCTCGGGCCTGAAGGCGCCGATCCTGCCGCCGAAGCTGGTGCTGCCGGCCGTCGCGAAGACGATCGCGCCACGGCCGCCGGCCAGCTGGCCGAAATTCGAGCCGAAGCACCCGAACACCGACTACCAGCTCCAGATGGCGCTGAAGCTGGTCCGCGCCATGGCAACAAACCGGGTTGGCGCCAGCCAGGCGGATGTGGCGCACTGAGACAATGCCGCCGTTCCGGATTGCGCGTTCGGTCAAGCTGTTCTGGGCCGGAATCGCCGCCGCTGCGCTGATCGGCGCGGTCGTGCTGCAGGTACTCGGCCCGCCAGACCACGACACGGCCATGCTCACCGGCCCGGTCCTGCATCGCAGCGGCAGCGCGATCCCGCCGCCCAACCCGGCGCTGCTGGTCGCATCGAAAGCCAACCCGGCCTGGAAGATTCCGCATCCGGCGCCAGACGGGATGACGCCGATGCGTTATTACGCGGCCGCGGCGCCGGTGCCGGTGCCGCAAGGTCTGCATCCCGTGGCGGTAATGATGGGCGGCATCGGCGAGGCTCGGCAGGCGAGCCGCGATGCCATCCGCTCGCTGCCGCCCGCCGTCTCGCTCGCGCTCACGCCGTATGGACCGCACCTGCGTTCGGTGGTCGCGGCCGCCCGTGCCGCCGGGCACGAGACCCTGATGGGCATTCCGATGCAGACCGATCGCGAGCCCGCCATCACCGAGGGTGACGAGGCGTTGCGCGGCTCGGAACTCGATCCGGTCAACCTCAAGCACCTCGACTGGGCGCTGTCGCGAAGTGCCGGCTATGTGGGCGTCACCGACGAGATCGGCATGTCGGTCGACGAGACCTATCTCACCCAGTTGCTGAACCGCCACTGGCTCGGCAAGCAGCTGCGCCCGACGGGCCTCCTTCTTGTCACGGCATCGCAGGGCAGCGGCGTGCCCTCCGGCGTTCCCGGACGGGTGGCGGACGTGGTGATCCATCCCGAAATGAGCGTCGACGAACAGCGCGCGGCGCTGAAGCGGCTGGCGGCGACGGCGGTTGCGAGCGGCAGCGCGCTCGGCGTGATATCCTCGCCCACCGCGGATGACATCGCCGTGCTCGCCCAGTGGTGCCAGGGGCTGAAGGCGGACGGCCTGGTCCTCGTTCCGGTCAGCGCGCTGGTCGCGGCACGGGGCGCGCAATGACCGGCGCGACCGCCCTGCCCTACCGGAGCAATGTCGGCGCCGCGCTGTTCAGTCGCGCGGGCAAGATCCTGGTCGCGCGCCGGGCCGATCTCGGCCCCGACGCCGCCTATCAGTGGCAGCTGCCGCAGGGCGGGATCGACGGCGACGAAGATCCGGCCGCCGCCGTGCTGCGCGAGCTGGACGAGGAGATCGGCACCACCGCGGTCGAGCTGCTCGGCGAAATCCCCGAATGGCTCAGCTATGATTTCCCGCCTGACGTGGTGGCGAAATTCGGCGCGCGGCATCGCGGGCAGCGGCAAAGGTGGTTCGCGCTGCGCTTTCTCGGCACCGACGACATGATCCGCCTCGACGCCCACGCGCATCCCGAATTCGATGAATGGCGATGGACGGAGCTTTCCTCCATCCCGGCGCTGGCGGTGCCTTTCAAGCGACCTATTTACGAGCGCCTCGCGCGGGATTTCGCGCGGTTCGCCAAAACGGACGGAGCATGACGATGGGTGAGATGATCAACCTGACCGCCTCCTGCGGGCACAAATTCCAGGCCTATGCCGCCGGCGACACCGCCTCGCAGCGAGGCATCGTGATCGTGCAGGAAATCTTCGGCGTGAATTCGCACATGCGGCAGATCTCCGATCACCTGGCCTCGTTCGGCTACCGGGTCGTCACCCCGGCGCTGTTCGACCGGGTCGAGCGCGGCGTCGAACTCGGCTACGACGCCGCCGGGCGCGACAAGGGCCTCGCCCTCCGCGCCGAGATCACCGACGAGGCCGTGATGCGCGACATCGAGGCCTCGGCCGCCGCCCTTTCGCCGCGGCCCACGGGGGTCATCGGCTATTGCTGGGGCGGCACCATCGCCTGGTGGGGGGCGACACGGAGCAAGAGCTTCAAGGCGGCGATCGGCTGGTATGGCGGCGGCATCGCCGCCACAAGGTCGGAAAAGCCGAACTGCCCGGTGCAGCTGCATTTCGGCGCCGAGGACAAGGGCATTCCGCTGGCGGATGTCGAGTCGATCCGCAAGGCGCAGCCGGATGTCGGAATTTTCGTCTACCCGGGTGCCGAGCATGGCTTCGGCTGCCACGACCGGCCGAGCTTCAACCCCCGCGCCAACGAGATCGCCGAGCATCGCAGCCTCGCCTTCTTCGCCGAACACGTCGTCTGACGGGCGGCAGCCGTGAGCGCCGCGCGGCCCGGAGGGATTGAACCCGGCCGCGTGGCGTGCTGTTGAGGCGGCATGTCCGACGCACCCTCCGCAGACCGCATCCTCATCCTCGATTTCGGCAGCCAGGTGACGCAGCTGATCGCGCGCCGCCTGCGCGAGACCGGCGTCTATTGCGAAATCTGGCCATTCGACGCCGATCCGGCGCGCATGGCGGCTTTTGCGCCGAAGGGCATCATCCTTTCCGGCGGCCCGGCGAGCGTGATCGAGGAGGTCGCGCCGAAGCCCCCGGCCGACGTGTTCGGCGCCGGCGTGCCGGTGCTCGGCATCTGCTACGGCGAGCAGGCGATCTGCGATGCGCTGGGCGGCGCGGTGGAAGGGTCGGACCATCGCGAGTTCGGCCGCGCCTTCATCGACGTCACCGCGGACTGCGCGTTGTTCGAGGGCGTCTGGGCCAGGGGCCAGCGCGCCCAGGTCTGGATGAGCCATGGCGACCGGGTGACCGCGCTGCCGCCCGGCTTCCGCGCGGTGGCGGTGAGCGAAGGCGCGCCCTTCGCCGCCATCGCCGACGATGCGCGGCGCATCTACGGCGTGCAGTTCCATCCCGAGGTCGTCCACACGCCGGACGGCGCCCGCCTGCTCGCGAATTTCGCGCACAAGGTCTGCGGCCTTGCGGGCGGCTGGACGATGGCGAATTTCCGCGAGACCGCGCGCGATGCGATCCGCGCCCAGGTCGGCACCGGGCGGGTGATCTGCGGCCTGTCCGGCGGCGTCGATTCCTCGGTCGCGGCGGCCCTGATCCACGAGGCGATCGGCGACCAGCTCGTCTGCATCTTCGTCGATCACGGCCTGCTCCGCGCCGGCGAGGCGGACGAGGTCGTGCGCGTCTTCCGCGACCGCTTCAACATACGACTGGTGCATCGAGACGCATCGGACCTGTTCTTCGCGGCTCTCGAGGGCGTCACCGATCCGGAGGTGAAGCGCAAGACGATCGGCCGCCTGTTCATCGAGGTGTTCGAGGAAGAGGCGAAGAATCTCGGCGGCGCCGATTTCCTCGCCCAGGGCACGCTGTATCCGGACGTGATCGAAAGCGTCTCCGCTCGCGGCGGGCCCAGCGCCGTCATCAAGTCGCACCACAATGTCGGCGGCCTGCCCGACCGGATGCGGATGAAACTGGTCGAGCCGCTGCGCGAACTCTTCAAGGACGAGGTGCGCGAACTCGGCCGCGAGCTGGGGCTGCCCGAGACCATCGTCGGCCGCCATCCCTTCCCCGGCCCCGGCCTTGCCATCCGCATCCCCGGCCCGGTCGACCGCGAGAAGGTCCGCATCCTGCAGAAGGCAGATGCGATCTATCTCGAGGAAATCCGCAATGCCGGCCTGTATGACGCGATCTGGCAGGCCTTCGTGGCCCTGCTACCGGTGCGCAGCGTCGGCGTGATGGGCGACGGCCGCACCTACGACTTCGCCTGCGCCCTGCGCGCCGTCACCAGCACTGACGGAATGACAGCCGACGTCTACCCGTTTGACATGAGCTTCCTGACGCGTGTCGCCGGGCGGATCGTCAACGAAGTGCGCGGCATCAACCGCGTCACCTATGACATCACCAGCAAGCCGCCCGGCACCATAGAGTGGGAGTAGGGTCGAAGCGCAACCATCTGTTTCGATTTCGGAATTATAGTGCGACCACGATATGATCCGCATCATCAATGGCTCGGTTCCTCGTATTCGAAGAGCGCGCCGCTGAGACCTGTATCGATACCATATTCGAGCGATTGGCACCGGCATCGCATCGAAGATTCACGCTGCACGCCTAACTAAAATCCGCTCCAAATAACGATTGA